>NZ_JAVRHI010000029.1:0-38657 GCF_034105845.1 Streptomyces sp. CRN 30
TGGACTCCAGGACCTCGGGGCCCTTGATGAGGATGCCGAGCTGCGCGCCGCGCCCGGTGCCGACCATGAGCGCGGTCGGTGTGGCCAGTCCCAGCGCGCAGGGGCAGGCGATGATCAGTACCGCGACGGCCGCCGTGAACGCCGCCGTCAGCCCCGCGCCGTTGCCCAGCCAGAACCCCAGCGTGCCGAGGGCGAGGGCGATCACGACCGGTACGAAGACACCGGAGACCCGGTCGGCGAGCCGCTGTACCCGCGCCTTGCCGTTCTGCGCGTCCTCCACCAGCCGGGCCATCCGGGCGAGCCGGGTGTCGGCGCCGACCCGGGTGGCCTCGACGACGAGCCGGCCCCCGGCGTTGACCGTGGCGCCGGTGACGGAGTCGCCGACGGCCACCTCCACCGGTACGGACTCCCCGGTGAGCATGGAGGTGTCGACCGCGGAGGACCCGTCGACGACCGTACCGTCGGTGGCGATCTTCTCCCCGGGACGCACCAGGAACCGCGTACCGGGCCGCAACCCGGCGACCGGCACGGTGTCTTCGCTCCCGTCGTCCCGCACCACGGTGACGTCCTTGGCGCCGAGCTCCATGAGCGCCTTCAGCGCGGCCCCGGCCCTGCGCCGCGAGCGCATCTCGAAGTACCGTCCGGCCAGCAGGAAGGCGGTGACGCCCGCGGCGGCCTCCAGGTAGATGTTGCCCGCGCCGTCCGTGCGGGCGACGGTCAGCTCGAAGGGGTGCGTCATGCCCGGCGTGCCCGCGGTGCCCCGGAACAGCGCCCACAGCGACCACAGGAACGCGGCGGAGACGCCCACCGAGACCAGTGTGTCCATGGTGGCCGCGCCGTGCCGGGCGTTGGTGAACGCCGCCCGGTGGAAGGGCCAGGCCGCGTACGTCACCACGGGCGCCGCCAGCGTCAGCGACAGCCACTGCCAGTACGTGAACTGCCACGCGGGCACCATGGCCATCGCGACGACCGGCACGGCGAGCGTCACAGCCGTGATCAGCCGCTGCCGCAGGGGCCGCAGCTCGTCCCCGTCCCCGTCCGTGTCGTCCCGGCCGGCCGGGACGGTCCCGGACCCGGACCCGGTCCCGGGCACGGACTCCCGGGCGGTGTAGCCGGTCGCCTCGACGGTGGTGATCAGGTCCCGTACGGATACCCCTGTGGGGTAGGTGACGCGGGCCTTCTCGGTCGCGTAGTTGACGGTGGCGGTGACGCCGTCCATCCGGTTCAGCTTCTTCTCGACGCGCGCCGCGCAGGAGGCGCAGGTCATCCCGCCGATGGCGAGCTGCGCCTCCGTCGTGGCGCCGGTCGCGGGAAGGGTCATCACAGCTCCTGAAGGAAGGTGTACGTCGCGCCGAGCCGCGGCGTGCGGCTCCGCTGACCTTCGGTCCTGTATACCCCCAGGGGGTATTTGAGGCAAGCGGTCCGAGGTGGTTGACTCGGTACCCCCCAGGGGTATGGTGGGCCGCACGGAGGGGCCGACCGCGACCGGCGGCCCCCGCAGCCGAGGAGAGAGCGACCATGAACACGGGACTGAGGATCACCGCCTTCGCGGCCGCCCTGGCCGCCACCTTCGGCACGGCCTACGGCGTGGGCGACAGCCTCGGCCCGGTGGCCGACGACCCCACGCCCGCCGCCCACGACGAACACGGCACCCCGGCCGGGACCCCGGCGGGCGGCGGCGGACACGGCAGCCCGGGAGAGACCCGGGAGACCCCGGAGGGCGGCGGGCACGCCGGACACGAGAGCGCCCCGGCCGGCGGACTGCAGATGTCCGAGGGCGGCTACACCCTGGACCTCGCGACCCCGCGCGTCACGGCCGGGACCCGCGCCGAACTGCGGTTCACCGTCCGCGACGACGAAGGCCGCGCCCTCACGGCGTACCGGCCCGAGCACGACAGGGAACTCCACCTCATCGTGGCCTCACGCGACCTGAACACCTACCGCCACCTGCACCCGGCCCGCGCCGCCGACGGTACCTGGAGCACCCCTGTGAACCTGCCCCGCGCCGGGGGCTACCGCGTCTTCGCCGACTTCACCCCGGACCGCGAGGGCGCCGGCAACCTGACCCTCGGCGCCGATCTGGCCGTGGCGGGCACCTACGCGCCGCGAGAGCTGCCCGCGCCGGGCGGCACCGCCGAGGTCGACGGCTACCGGGTCCGGCTCACCGGTGCCCTGCGTCCCGACCGCGCCGGGGAACTGCGCCTGGAGGTCAGCCGCGACGGCCGGCCCGTCACCGACCTCCAGCCCTACCTCGGCGCCTACGGTCACCTGGTCGCCCTGCGCTCCGGAGACCTCGCCTACCTGCACGTCCACCCGAACGGCGCACCCGGCGACGGCACCACGGAGTCCGGCCCCGCCGTCTCCTTCACGGCCACCGCGCCCAGCGCGGGGACGTACCGCCTCTTCCTCGACTTCCGGCACGGCGACGAGGTGCACACCGCGGCGTTCACCGTCCGGGCGGGCGGTACGCCGACGCCGGGCCCGTCGTCCTCCGAGGCGACCGGCGAGGACACCCACCCGGACGCGGGCCACGGCCACTGAGTCCGGTACCGGAAGGCACCCCCTCCGGTGACCCGGCTCAGACGGCGACGACCGTGACCCCCGCCTCCTCGAACCGCCGTACCGTCTCCGGGTCGGCCGCCGCGTCCGTGACCAGCGTGTCCACCGCCTCGGTCGGGCAGATCCGGGCGAACGCCCGCCGGCCCAGCTTGGTGGAGTCGGCCGCCACGACCACGCGCTCGGCGCGCTCGCACAGCAGCCGGTTGATGGCGGCCTCCGCCTCGTCGTGGGCCGCCGCGCCGTGCTCCACGTCGAACGCGACGACACCCAGCACCGCGACGTCGAGCGTCACCTGCCCCAGCACCCCGTCGGCGAGCGGCCCGATCAGCTCGTAGGACTGCGCCCGCGCGACGCCGCCGGTCACCACGATCTTGAACTGGGGCCGCACCGCCAGCTCGTTGGCGATGTTCAGCGCGTTGGTCACGACGGTGAGCGCGGGCGTCCCCGAGGCGAGGTCCGCGCGCACGGCCAGCGCCCGCGCCACCTCCGTGGTCGTCGTACCGCCGGTCAGGCCGACCGCCTCGCCGGGTGCCACCAGGGCGGCGACCGCCTGCGCGACCCGCTCCTTCTCCGAGGCGCGCCGCGCCGTCTTGTACCGCAGCGGCAGCTCGTACGAGACCCCGTGCACCACCGCGCCGCCACGGGTGCGCACCAGCATCTGCTGCTCGGCCAGCTGGTCGAAGTCGCGGCGGATGGTCGCCGCCGACACCTCCAGCTCGGCCGCCGCCTCCTCGACATCCAGCCGGCCGCGCTCGACGAGCAGCTCCAGCAGCGTCTTCCAGCGGGCGTCGCGCGACATGCGCACTCTCCGTTCCTCGGTCCCTGGCCGACCCTAACGCACAGCCGCTCCCGCAGAATGCTTGATTGTGCTCGAAAGCTCGCTATATCTTGCAGGAACAATCAAACCCGAGGAGGGTCCGGCCATGACACATGTCGAGGACGAGCTGAACAGCCAGCCGGAGTGCTGGACGCGCGCGGCGGCGGAGGCGGAGCGGCACGGCGACGCGCTGCCGGCGCCGGGGGAGCGGGTCGCGATCGTCGGCTGCGGCACCTCGTACTTCATGGCGCAGGCCGCGGCGGCGCTGCGCGAGGAGGCGGGCCAGGGCGAGACGGACGCCTTCGCCGCCTCGGAGTTCCCGTCGGGGCGCCGCTACGACCGCGTCGTCGCCCTGACCCGCTCGGGCACCACCACCGAGGTGCTGGAGCTGCTCGGCCGGCTGCGCGGCACCACCCGTACGACCGCGATCACCGCCGACCCGGCCACGCCCGTGATGACGGCGGCCGACGACGTGATCGTGCTGGAGTTCGCGGACGAACGCTCGGTCGTGCAGACCCGGTTCGCCACCACCGCGCTGACGCTGCTCCGCGCCCACCTCGGCCTGGACGTCGAGGCGTCCGTCGCCGACGCCCGCGCCGCGCTCGCCGCCGACCTGCCCGAAGGGCTCGTCGACCGCACCCAGTTCACCTTCCTCGGGCGCGGCTGGACCGTCGGCCTCGCCAACGAGGCCGCGCTCAAGATGCGCGAGGCGTCGCTGTCCTGGACCGAGGCGTACCCGGCCATGGAGTACCGCCACGGCCCGATCAGCATCACCACCTCCACCACGGCGACCTGGACGCTCGGCGAGGCCCCCGAGGGCCTGGCCGAGCAGGTCGCCGGGACCGGCGGCATGTGGGTGGAGGGCACCCTCGACCCGCTCGCCGAACTCGTCCGCGCGCAGCGGCTCGCGGTCGCCGTGGCCGCCGCCCGGGGCCTGGACCCGGACCAGCCGCGCCACCTCACCCGCTCGGTGATCCTCACCCCCTGACACCGAAGGACGCACCCGTGCCCCTCGCCACCACCGGCGACCTGGTCGCCCGCGCCGCGGCGGACCGCACCGCGGTCGCCGCCGTCAACGTCATCACCCTGGAGCACGTCGAGGCCGTCGTCGCCGGCGCCGAGTCGGCGGGCGCGCCCGTCGTCCTCCAGGTCAGCGAGAACGCCGTGCGGTTCCACGGCCGGCTCGCCCCCCTGGCCCGCGCCGCCGTCGCCGTCGCCGAACGCGCCGACGTGCCCGTCGCCCTCCACCTGGACCACGTCAAGGACGGCACCCTGCTGCGGCAGGCGGCCGACGCCGGCTTCAGCTCCGTCATGTACGACGCCTCCACGCTGTCGTACACCGAGAACCTCGACGCCACCCGCGCCGCCGCCGACTGGGCGCACTCCCGGGGGCTGTGGATCGAGGCGGAACTCGGCGAGGTGGGCGGCAAGAACGGCGAGCCGCCGCTGGACGCGCACGCGCCCGGAGCCCGTACCGACCCCGCCGAGGCCCGTGCCTTCGTGGCCGACTCGGGGGTGGACGCGCTGGCCGTCGCCATCGGCAGCTCGCACGCGATGACCTCGCGCACCGCCGTCCTCGACCACGACCTGCTCAAGGCACTCGCCGGGACGCTGGAGGTGCCGCTGGTGCTGCACGGCTCCTCCGGTGTCCCAGACAGCGAACTGGCGGCGGCGGTCGCGGGCGGCATCGCCAAGGTCAACGTCGGTACGGCCCTCAACATCGCCATGACCGGGGCGGTCCGGGAGTATCTCGCCGCACACCCCGACGCGGTCGACCCCCGGCGCTACCTCGCCGAGGGCCGGGAGGCCATGGCACACACCGTGACCGACCTCGTCCGACTGCTCGGCAGGGTCACTTCATGACGCCGGTCACTTGCCGACGCCGGGCACTGCTTGAAGCCGGGCACTGCTTGAAGCCGGTCACTTCTTGACGGCCTTCAGCACGACGAACTTCGGGTCGCTCGCGACCAGTTCGCTGTTGCCGAAGAGGCGCCGCAGCCGCGTGTGGTAGCCGAGGTGCCGGTTGCCGACGACCCACAGCTCACCGCCCGGCCGCAGCGCGCGCCGGGCGCCGCTGAACATGCGCCGCGCGGTGGCGTCGGTGGTCGCCTGGTGGGAGTGGAACGGCGGGTTGCTGAGCACCAGGTCGACGCTGTCCGCCGCCACCCCGGCCAGCCCGTCGCCGACCCGGAACTCGGCGTGCGCCCGCGCCCCGCTCTCCCGGTACGTCGCCTCCGCCGACGCCACGGCCTGGAACGACTCGTCGGTGAAGAGCACGTCGGCCCCGGGGTCGGCGAGC
Source organism: Streptomyces sp. CRN 30 (assembly GCF_034105845.1). Taxonomy (NCBI): domain Bacteria; kingdom Bacillati; phylum Actinomycetota; class Actinomycetes; order Kitasatosporales; family Streptomycetaceae; genus Streptomyces; species Streptomyces sp. CRN 30. The sequence goes on from NZ_JAVRHI010000029.1 coordinate 5,676, forward strand.
GCCACGGCCGTACCGACCACACCGTTGCCGCAGCCGAGGTCGACCACCCGCCGGCCCCGGGCCTCCGGCAGATGCGCCAGGAAGAACCGGGTGCCGATGTCCAGCCGGTCCGCGCAGAAGACACCCGCGTGGTTGACGACGGTGCGGCCCGAGACGGGGCCGATGCCGTCGGGCAGCCGGTAGCCGAGCGGCCACGGGTTGGCGGGCCGCTCCAGCGCGGGGTCCGGCGTGCAGTGGATCAGCCGGGCCTTCTTCACGGCGAGCGAGGTCCGCGTCGGACCCAGCACCCGCTCGAACACCCGCAGCGTCGAGGTGTGGATCTCCTTCACCATGCCGGTGCCGACGACGACCGTGTCCGCGTGCACCGACGGCGCCAGCCGCAGCAGCTGGTCCTCCAGCAGCGCGAGGCTCTTCGTCACCCGCACCAGCAGGACGTCGATCCGCGGCGGCGGGACGTCCTGGGTGGTGAGCAGCCGTACGGCGTCCGGCGCGATCCCGTTGCGCGCCAGATTGGCCCGGGTCGCCTCCCGGCCGAGGTGGGAGTCGGTGATCTGCACCGGGCGGTGCGCCGCCAGCGCCGTGGTCAGCGCGCCCCAGCGGTCGCCGAGCACCACGACCGTCCCGGACAGCGGCACCCGCCGCTCCGCGAGGTCCCCGAGGAGGTACTCGTCGGAGGCGTCCCAGGCGCGCAGCCGGTCACGCGGGTCCTCGGGGAACCGCGCCAGCACCGGCGCTCCCCACTCGGTCGTCATACGGTCAGCGAGCTCGTCCATCGTGCGACCAGGCTAGCGGAGCCGCAGCTCAGGCCCGTGCGGCGGTGGGGGCGGCGGCGGGCGCCGCCGGTCCGGCAGGATGGCACACATGGACGGCGAGCTGTTCCCCAGGGACCGTACCGAGACCGCGCCCGGCGCCGCGCACCTGCCGGACTGGCTGGACGCCGGAGCCCAGCGCGACCTCCTCGACGCCTGCCGCCGCTGGGCCCGCCCGCCCGCCGGCCTGCGCACGGTCCGTACCCCCGGCGGCGCCACGATGACCGCACGGCAGCTCTGCCTGGGGTGGCACTGGGGTCCGGTACGCCGCTGCCCGAACTGCGGCCGGGCCGTGCGGGACAACCCGGACTGCCCCGGCCCGCACTTCTACCCGTACGCCTACTCCCGTACCGCCCTCGACGGTGACGGCGCCCCGGTCAAGCCCTTCCCGCCGCTCCTCGGCGACCTCGCGCGCCGCGCGGTGACCGACGCCTTCGGCGCGGCGGCGGTGCCCCCGGTCCCGTACGACATCGCCCTGGTCAACCTCTACGGCGCCGACGCCAGAATGGGCATGCACCGCGACGAGGACGAGCGGTCGGCCGCGCCGGTGGTGTCCCTCAGCCTCGGTGACACCTGCGTCTTCCGGTTCGGCAACACCGAGACCCGCGGCCGCCCGTACACCGATGTCGAGCTGCGCAGCGGCGACCTGTTCGTGTTCGGCGGCCCCGCGCGGTTCGCGTACCACGGTGTGGACCGGGTCCGTCCCGGCACCGCGCCGCCGGAGCTGGGCCTCGACGGCCGCCTGAACATCACGCTGCGGGTGAGCGGTCTCTGACCCCGTGCGCGCGGGGCGTTCCGGTCGGTGCGCTCCCCGCGGATCATGGGAGACTCGCCCCCATGAGCGGGACAGCGGACCCCCGGAGGGCGGGGGACGGAACCACCACCAGGACACGGCTGGACCGGGGGCGCGGGGCCCTCGGACCCGCGTTGGAGCTCGTGCACACCGGACGGGCGCCCACCCGCGCGGTCCTCACCGCCGAACTGGGGGTGACCCGGGCGACGGCCGGTGCGGTCGCCGCCGAGCTGGAGGCGCTCGGCCTGATCAGGGTCGACGCGCGCCCCGGTGCCGCAGCCGGTTCCCAGGGCCGGCCCTCGCACCGGCTCTCGGTGGCCGAGGACGGTCCCGTCGTCCTCGCGGCGCAGGTCCACGCGGACGGTTACCGGGCCGCCCTCGTCGGTCTCGGCGGCCGGATCGTCGCCACCACCCCCGGCTGTGAGATCGTCGACGCCGATCCGGCGAAGGTCCTCGGCTCCGTCGTCGAGGCCGGCGCCGAACTCCTGGACCGCACCGGGCGCCGCTGCGTCGGCGCGGGGCTCGCCGTGCCGTCGGCGGTGGCCGAGCCGGAGGGGCTCGCCCTGAACCCGCTCCACCTGGCCTGGCCCGCGGGCGCGCCCGTCCGGCAGATCTTCGCCGAGCGGGTGCGCGCCGCCGGGATCACCGAACCCGCCTTCGCCGCCAACGACGTCAACCTCGCCGCCCTCGCCGAACACCGGCACGGGGCCGGGCGCGGCTCACGCGACCTGCTGTGCGTCGCCACCGGGCACCGGGGCGTCGGTGGCGCGCTGGTCCTCGACGGCCGTCTGCACTCGGGCAGTTCGGGCCTGGCCCTGGAGGTCGGCCACCTCACCGTCAATCCCGAGGGCCGCCCCTGCCACTGCGGCGGCCGCGGCTGTCTGGACGTGGAGACGGACCCGCTGGCCTTCCTGACCGCGGCCGGCCGCGCGCCCGGTCCCGAGCCGTCGCTGCTCCAGCAGTCGATCGACCTGGTCCGCGAGGACTACACCGACCCGGCCGTACGGACCGCCGCCGAGGCGCTGATCGACCGTCTCGGTCTGGGCCTCGCGGGCCTGGTGAACATCCTCAACCCGGACCGCATCATCCTCGGCGGGCTGCACCGCACGCTGCTGCGCGCGGATCCGGAACGGCTGCGCGCGGTGGTCGCCGACCGCAGCCTGTGGGGCCGCAGCGGCGGCGTCCCGATCCTCCCCTGCACCCTGGACCACAACAGCCTGGTGGGCGCGGCGGAACTGGCCTGGCAGCCCATCCTGGACGACCCCTTGACCGCGTCCCCGCCCCGAACCTAGAACGCCCGACAGACCCGGGCCCGGTTCCGTCCGGACGCCGGCCACGGTGGGGCACGCGAGACGGTGGGGTGCGCCCCACCACCCCGCGCCCCCACCGGGGGATGCCGCGGCGGGCGCGCGGCGAGGCAGGTCACCGCCCGGTCAGCCGGCAACGGCCGACCGGGCGGGAGCCGGGTGCGCCCTGCGCAGTTCGACGGCGGCGCCGACCGGGACGAAGGTCTCGGCCGGCACCTCCTCGACCGCACGTCGCGGCGGGCGCGCGGGCAGGGACGGCAGCGACGGCGGGGTGGAGAGCGTGAACCAGACGACCTTGCCGGACTCGCCGTCCGGCCGGGCACCCCAGTCGTCGCTCATCTCCGCGACCATGGCGAGACCGCGCCCGCGGGTCGCGAGCGGTCCGGCCTCGTCCACCGCGGGCAGCCGCGGATCGCCGTCCCGCACGGAGACGGTGAGCCGGTCGAGCAGCAACTCGATCCGGACGGTGCACGTCTTGTCGGGCCGGGCGTGCAGATGGACGTTGGTCAACAACTCCGTTACACCGAGCGCCGCCCGGTCGATAAGGGAATCCATGTGCCAGTAGCGCAATTGCGCAGATACGATTCTGCGGACCTGGCCGATCCGCGACGGCAGGGCTTGGAGCTCCACCGCGCAGTGCCTGCTTGGGTGAGTGATCACGGCTGCGACTCCCCGACATAGAGGTCCGGAAGAACACTGAGGACGGATCCAGCAGACGCCCGCGCCAACTCACGCAATCGCCCGCTGTCATTGGCCGGCGGGCTGGTTCGCAGCGTTATCGCCGGTAAACCCAGAGTGACGTGAGACCAGCGTGGCGCAGGGGCGGTGACGGCGCAACTCGCGGTCATCTCAGCCGCTGTGCCCCGCCGCCCGGCGCACGGCCTCGATGAACCGCCGCGCGGCGGGTGGCCCCGCCTCGCCCGGGGCGGGATCGGACTCACCGAGGGTCAGCAGATAACGCGTGCCGTCCAGGTCCGCGAGCGCGCGGTCCTCGGGGGCGAACCACGGTTTGGAGGCGCGGACCGACTGCACCGGAGCGCTGTCGATCTCACTGCCGTAACTGGTGAGCAGCTCAAGCCGGCCGTCGCTGATCCGGACCTGCCCGGCCCGGGTGAGCGATCGCAGCCGCTTGTCTATCCGCACCCCCGTGGCCGTGAACTCCGGCTCCGCCATGCCGCAGCCCCCTCGTGCGCGTAGGTGTGCCGGCAACCGCCCGGAGAGGGCCGGTGCCGACTCGTGTCAAGATCCGATGTCCAGCGTGTCCCGCGGCGGGACCGCCGTCCCACCTCGTCGAGCAGTCTGCCTGCCCCCGGCGTCGAGCACCAGTACGCACAGTCCCTTTCCGGATACGGTCCGGAGCATTGGCACGAATGCGCCCCCGTCGTGCCCCACTCCGCGCTCCAGAAGTTCCTTTGAGCCTCCCCAAGGTGTGTTTATGCAGGTGAGAGGCGTCAGAGAAAGCTGCTTATGATCGGAGAAGGCCGCCGCGCCAGGTGTCGTCGGCGCGCAGCGTAAGGAGCCCTGCCGTGAGCACTCCCCAGCCCACCGTGACCGGTGCGACCCTGGACGTCGACCGCAGCGACACGGCCTACCGCGGGTGGCTGAAAGAGGCCGTCCGCAAGGTGCAGGCCGACGCGAACCGCTCGGCCGACACCCATCTGCTGCGCTTCCCGCTGCCCGAACCGTGGGGCATCGACCTCTACCTCAAGGACGAGTCGACCCACCCGACCGGCAGCCTCAAGCACCGGCTCGCCCGCTCACTCTTCCTCTACGGCCTGTGCAACGGCTGGATCCGGCCGGGGCGCCCGGTCATCGAGGCGTCCAGCGGCTCGACGGCCGTGTCCGAGGCGTACTTCGCGAAGCTGATCGGTGTGCCCTTCATCGCCGTCATGCCGCGCACGACCAGCGCCGAGAAGATCCGCCTCATCGAATTCCACGGCGGCCGGTGCCACTTCGTGGACGACCCGCGGAGGATGTACGAGGAGTCCGCCCGCCTCGCGGCAGAGACCGACGGGCACTACATGGACCAGTTCACCTACGCCGAGCGGGCCACCGACTGGCGCGGCAACAACAACATCGCCGAGTCGATCTTCCGCCAGCTCCGCCTGGAGCGGTTCCCGGAACCGGCCTGGATCGTCGCCACGGCGGGCACCGGCGGCACCTCCGCGACCCTGGCCCGCTACGTGCACTACATGCAGTACGACACCCGCGTCTGCGTCGCCGACCCGGAGAACTCCTGCTTCTTCGACGGCTGGACCACCGGCGACACCGACGTCACCTGCGACTGCGGCTCCCGCATCGAGGGCATCGGCCGGCCCCGCATGGAACCGAGCTTCGTGCCCGGCGCGATCGACCGGATGATGAAGGTGCCCGACGCCGCGAGCGTCGCCGCCGTCCGCGCACTGGAGCGGGTCATCGGCCGCAAGGCCGGCGGCTCCACCGGCACCGGACTCTGGAGCGCGCTGAAAATCGTCGCCGAGATGGTGGCCGAGGGCCGCGAGGGGAGTGTGGTGACGCTGCTGTGCGACCCCGGCGACCGCTACCTCGACAAGTACTACTCCGACGCCTGGCTCGCCGAACAGGGCCTGCGCATCGAGCCGTACACCGCCGCGATCGAGTCCCTGCTGCACACCGGCGTCTGGCCCGACTGAGACCCGCCGCGCCGTACCCGGCGTTCAGTCGCCGTCCGGTTCGCCCGCCACGATCACCCGCACGTGCTCCGCGATCTCCGCACGCGCCTCGTCCGGCAGCCCCGCATCCGTCACCAGCGTGTCCACCCGCTCCAGCGCCGCGAACGAACTCAGGCCCACCACACCCCACTTGGTGTGGTCGGCGACCACCACGACGCGCCGCGCCGAGTGCACCAGCCGCCGGTTGGTCTCGGCCTCCGCGAGGTTCGGCGTCGACAGCCCGGCCTGAGCCGATATGCCGTGCACCCCGAGGAACAGGGTGTCGAAGTGCAGCGCCGCGATCGCCTGGTCGGCCACCGGGCCCACCAGCGAGTCCGACGGGGTGCGCACCCCGCCGGTCAGCACCACCGGCGCCGCCTGCCGCGCCCCCGGGGCGCGCTGCGCCGCGTGGAAGACGTCGGCCACCCGCACCGAGTTGGTCACCACCGTCAGATCCGCCACGTCGACCAGCCGGTGCGCCAGCGCGAACGTCGTCGTACCGCCCGACAGCGCGATCGCCGAACCCGGCGCGACCAGTTCCGCCGCGGCCCGCGCGATCTCCTCCTTGGCGGTCGGCTCCAGACCCGACTTGGCCTCGAAACCCGGCTCGTGCGTGCTCGCCTCGACCACCGGCACCGCACCGCCGTGCACCTTCTCCAGCACACCCTGCCGGGCCAGCGCGTCGAGGTCGCGGCGGACCGTCATGTCCGACACGCCGAGCCGGCGCGTCAGCTCGTTGACCCGGACGCCGCCCCGGCGCCGGACCTCGTCGAGGATCAGGGCCCGCCGCTGCTCCGCGAGGAGGTTCTGATTCTCGCTCACGTACGCTCCGGTCCTTTCGCCGCCGACCCGTCCTGACATCCGCCCGGCGCGCCCGCTGCGACGCGGGCGTCCCCACGCCCCGGCGCGCCGACCCCCCATCCTCGCACGCCCCATGGCGGACCGCGCCACCGCCTGCCCGTCGCGCACATGTCACCCCGGCCTCACCCGTACGCCGTACGTCACACGGATCGGGGAGATTCCGTGGGGAGGGGTGTACACCGACCGCTCACCGGAGATCCTGTGCCCGCACGGACAGAGCCGACGGCGCGTCACGGGGGAAGTGCGACACAGTGGACCAGACGCAGGAGCGAGCCGCGCGCAACGGCGCGGCGGACGACGGACAGGGCACCCCGACGGCACTGGAACTGCTGGTGCACGGCGTGGGCGGCACCACCCCGGAACGCATGCTGGACGACCCGCGCACCGTCCGGGTCACCGGCGACGACATCGCGGCCGTCTTCCGCCGCGCCGAGGACACCGACGCCGAGACCCGCCCCGGCGACCACCGCGAGAGACCGGTGCCCGAGGCGTACGTCTGGTGCAACCTCACCTCCGGCAACGGCACCCGCGCCCTGTGGCTGCTGCTCCTGCCGTTCATGGTGGTCAACCTCGCCCACTGGATGCGGCCCGACACCCGGGGCCGCAAGCGCACCGTGCGCCTGTACGGCCTGCTCGTCCGGCTCGCCGGACTGACCCTCACCGTGCTGCTGGTCGCCGCGGCCGCCGAGGTCGCCCTCGACCTCGCCGCCTGGCAGTGCGCGGGCACCGAGGCGTGCGCCACCCGCCACTCCTGGCTGGGCTTCCTCTCCCCGGCCGGGTCCGGGAGCGGATGGTGGAGCCCGCCCGGCCGCCGCCTCGCCATCGCCGCCCTGGTACCCGCCGCCCTCACCGGCCTGCTCTGGTACCTCTCCCTGCGCACCTGGCGCGCCTACGAGTCCCAGCAGCCGATCGACCGCGACGCCGCACCTGAGGAGGACCCCGCCCGCATCGCGCTCGGCCGCCCCGGATTCTGGTACGGCCGCCGCCTGGTGGCCCGGCTGCGCGCCGCGCACACCGCCGCCGGACTGCTCACCGTCGCCACCGCGGTCACCGTCCCCGCCGCCGGCCACGACCGCCGCCCCGGCGGACCCGCCGCCCTGGACCTCGCGGGGTGGCTGCTGCTGACGGCGCTCGCCGCCGCCGCGGTCACCGTGGTGTTCGTGGTCTGCCGCCGGGGCCGCCGCGAACGGCTCCTCGACGTCGCCCTCGACGAACACCTCGTACGGCGGCTCCCGCTCGCCGCGCTCGCCCTGTTCGCGCTCGCCCTGCTGTACGCCGGCTGGGCCCGGCCGGGCTGGGCGTCCGCGGGGCGGCTGCCCGGCGACGCGGCCTTCGGCGGCATCGCCCTGGTCCAGGGGCTCCTCGTCGTCGCCCTCGCCGTCGTCGCCCACCTGCTGCACCGCACCGCGCCCGACCCCCGCGCCGCCATGCGCGGCCTCGGCGGACCCGCCGTCGCCATGCTGGCCTGCGCCCTGGGCGGCGTCATGTCCGGCGGGGTCGCCCAGCGGGTCTCCGACTGGCTGGACGGCACCGGCACCTCCCTCGACGGCCCGCCGACCCTGCTGACCTGGCAGGCGTCGGTCATCCCCCCGCTGCTGGCCGTCGTTCTCGCGCTGTGCGCGCTGCTCGCCCGGACCACCTGGCTCCGGGCCCGCGCCGAACGCACCACCGTGACCGGCGACCACGCCGACGAGGCCGGGGACCCCGCCCGCACCCGCCGTATCGCCGCCGCCCGTGCGATGGCCGGTCTCACCGACCGCGCCCCGCTGCTCATCGCCGTCGTCTCCACCGCCACCTTCGTGCTCGGCATGGGCGCCCTGGCCGGCGCCACGGCGACCGACCGGACCCCCGCCGAGGCCGCCGAGGGCACCTGGGCCGTCGTGCACGGCGCCGCCGAGACCGCCCAGGCCCTCGGCTCCTGGCTGATCGGCCTCGGCTTCATACTGTTCGTCACCTGGGGCCGCCGCGCCTACAAGGACGCCTCCGCGCGGCGCACCATCGGCATCCTGTGGGACGTAGGCACCTTCTGGCCGCGCGCCGCCCACCCCTTCGCACCGCCCTGCTACGCCGAGCGCGCCGTGCCCGACCTGACCTGGCGCATGGCCACCTGGACCCGTGCCACCGGCGGCCGGCTGGTCCTCTCCGGGCACTCCCAGGGCAGCGTGCTCGCCGCGGCGGCGGCCTGGCAGCTCGCCCCGTCGGTCCGCAGACGCGTCGCCCTGCTGACCTACGGCTCCCCGGTGGAACGCCTCTACGGCCGCTGGTTCCCCGCCCACTTCGGCCCGGCCGCCCTCGCCGCCCTGCACCGGGAGATCGACTGCTGGCGCAACCTGTACCGGGAGACCGACCCGATCGGCGGCCCGATGCGGCTGCCCGGCGACTGCGGCCCCGAGGTCGACCGCGCCCCGCTCGAGGACCCCCTCGCCTACGGCCGCACCGCCCGGCACCCGCTGCCCGCACCGATCCTCGGACACGGCGACTACCAGGCCGACCCGGCGTTCGCCGAGGAACGCCGACGGCTGCTGGCCCGGCTCCGCCCGGGAGTGCCCGCGCCCCGGGCCACCGGAGCCGAGGCACCGCCGGGCGCCGACGGCGAGGGTCAGGGCTGCTCGGGCAGGTCCTCCGCGTAGAGCAGCGTCAGATCGTCCGTGCTGGGGTCCGTCACCTGCGCGACCCGGCTCGCGTGCCGCTCCACCATCGCCTCGAAGGTCTGGCGCGCGGTCCGGCCGTTGCCGAACGCCGGACCCTTCGGCAGGTCGGCGAAGTACTCGAGCAGCCCCTCGGCCGCACCCGGGGCCAGCCGGTACTCGTGCTCGTCGGCCTGCTGCTCCACGATCCGCAGCAGCTCCTCGGGCCCGTAGTCGCCGAAGGTGATGGTCCGTGAGAACCGGGACGCCACACCGGGGTTGACCGAAAGGAACCGCTCCATCTCCGCCGTGTAGCCCGCGACGATCACCACGACCGCGTCCCGGTGGTCCTCCATCAGCTTCACCAGCGTGTCGATGGCCTCCTTGCCGAAGTCCCGGCCCGCGTCCTCGGGGGAGAGGGCGTACGCCTCGTCGATGAACAGCACACCGCCGCGCGCCTTCTCGAACGCCTCCTGGGTGCGGATCGCCGTGGAGCCGATGTGCTCACCGACCAGGTCCACCCGGGACACCTCGACCAGGTGGCCCTTCTCCAGCACCGCGAGGGAGGCGAGGATCTCGCCGTACAGCCGGGCCACCGTCGTCTTGCCGGTGCCCGGGGACCCGGTGAAGACCAGGTGCCGCTTGACCGACGCCGCCTTCAGGCCCGCCTGCTGCCGGCGCCGCCCCACCTCGATCATGTCGATCAGCGCCCGCACCTCGCGCTTGACGCTCTCCAGGCCCACCAGCGCGTCCAGTTCACCCAGTACGGCCTCGGACTCCCGGACCGGCGCCACGGGCGGCGCGGCCGCGACGAGCGGCTCCTGCTCGGTGCTGCGCTGGCCGGGGATCGTGCCCAGCAGCCCCGCGGACCGGCTCACCGTCTGCACGGCCGGCTCCCGCGCCTCGGGCGGCCGCACCCCGGCACTCTCGTCGCTGGTGCACTCCTCGACCACCGGACCGGCGTCCGGGCCCGCGTCCGGCCCGGCGTCGGCGAACTCGTACCCGCCGCGCGCGCAGCGCTCCGTACGGCACTTGCGCAGCGTCGTGCGGCAGCCGTCTATCACGTGGAAGCCGTAGCCGCCGCTGCCCGTCACCCGGCAGCCCAGGAAGCTGCCGCGGCCCCCGGCCGACACGTACGCGCCCGCCTCGCCCGGGGAGTCGATCGTGCAGCGCTCGATGACGGGGTCGGCGCCCTTGGTGACGATGACACCGGTGCGGGTGGAGTCGATCGTGCAGTTGTTCAGCGTCCCGCCGCTGCCGTGGTCGCGGAACCAGGCGCCGGTCGCCGCCTCCCGGATGCGGCAGTCGTCGAGCTGCGCGGTCGCGCCGTCGCTCACCGACACCGCCGTGTTGCGGACCTGGGACAGGTCGCTGTCGACGACGTCCACGCGGGAGCCGCGGTCCAGCACGAACAGGGCGTCGGGTACGTCGTGCACCCGGCAGGAGTCGAGGACGGCGGTCGCGCCGTCGCTGACCCACACCGCCGGGTAGTCGCCCGTACTGTCGAAGATCTCGCACTGGTTGGCGTCCACGCGCGTGCCCGGGTCCCACACCGACAGGCCGTTGCGGCCGAACCGCCGCACACTGGTGCGGGTCAGGGTGAGGACGCTGCGCGAACGCAGGTCCACCGCGTTCTCCGGGATGTCGTGGATGCGGCAGTCGGCCAGCGTCAGCACCGCGTCGGTGTCCAGGGTGATGCCGTCGGAGGTGGTGCGGTGCACGTCGCAGTCGGTGAGGTGGGCGGTGGCCCGGCCGGTGACCTGGACGCCGCTGCCCCGCACCTCGTACAGCTCGCACCCGACCGCCTCCACCGCCGACTGCTCGCCGGTCGCCGTCAGGCCCGAGCCCCCGGCGTGGTGGATCCGGCAGCGGTCCAGCCGGGGACGGCCGCCGGAGCGCACCGCGACGCCCTCCTGCCCGGCCGCGACGACCTCGCACTCCTCGAACACCCCGCCGCCGCCGTCGACCACGGCGATGCCGATGCCCGCCGGATTGTCGACCGTGCAGCGCCGCACCGTCGGCCGCGCGCCGCCGCGCACCTCGATCCCGGCGGCGGAGCGGGTCACGACCCGCACGTCGAGCAGTTCCGGGGTGCCCTCCTCGACCAGCACCGCGGGTGCCGCCGCGTCCTGGCCCTCGATGTGCAGGTCCTGCACCACGGCGGAGGCGCGCACGGTGAGCGGCACCCCGTCCGCGGGCGCGATCCGCACCGACCCCTGCGAGCCGTCGGGGCCGCGCAGCGTCACCGCCCGCTGGACGACGAGGTTCTCCCGGTAGGTGCCGGGGGCGATGGTGAGGACGTCACCCTCGGCCGCGGCCTCCAGGGCGGCGGCGAGCGATGCGTACTCGCCCGTGCGGCGCCGCCACCGCGACGTGCCGGTGTGCGTCACCTGGACCGTGCCCTGTGCCATGGTGCTGCTCTGCCCCCACCTCATCGTTCGATGTCTCGATGGCTCGTTCGCCACCGGGGCGTGCCCCGGTCGTCGCTCACGCGCGGGTCGAAGCCGGAAACCCCGGAAACGGGGTCCGGCCGGTCCACCGTAGCGTGCGCGCGAGGGGTGGGTTGACCGGAGGCGGGAAGCCGGTCAGCTGCCGGTGCCGGTCCTGCCCCAGTCCGGGCCGGTGCGGTCCCACGCCTGGTCCAGCAGGGCGTACCGGCGGCGGACCAGGCGCCATACGACCACCCGCCTGGCCCCCTCGGCGAGGGCGGCGGTCAGCAGGCCGGCGCCGATGCCGGCGAGGACGGCGTGCGTCGCGGCGGTGGCGGCGTCCAGCGGGCGGCCCACCGTACGGCCGTGGTCGTCGGTCCACATCCCGAACCGGTCGCCGGGGCGCGGGGTGTCGAGGCCCGCGAGGACGGGGCCGTGCCGGGCGGAGCCGTCGGGGGCCGTCCACTCGGCGAGGACACGGCTGCGCAGGTCGCCCGCCGAGGCCGCCTCCGGGTCGACCGCCGGCGCGGAGCGGTCCAGCTCGCGGACGACGGTCGCCGTCACCCGGTGCCGCGCCTCCCGCTGGTCGTGGACCGACCGTTGCAGGGCGTCCTCGGCGGCGGCCCCCGCCACCACGCCCACCACGGGCGCGACGCACACGATCAGCAGCAGGGCGACCAGCGCCACCCACGCCTCGGCCAGGTCGGTCGTGCGTCGCAGCGGATTGTGCCGCCAGCGCCAGAGTCCCCGGATCGCTCGCACGGTCCGCACCCCCTTCCCGCTCCGTGAATAACCCCGGACCGAGCAGTTCATGAGCGAAGCCGGCGAAGAGAGAGCGAGATCACCTCGAACGGCCGCCGCCGGCGGCGCCGCCGGGATCTCTCATGAACTTCTCACGCGGTCCAACGCCCGGTACCCGCCGGGGGGTTCCCGCGGAAACCACCCGCGCTCCGGTGCGGAGGCGAGGGCGTCGAGGCGCACCAGTCGCGGAACATCCCCCCCATGACCGTCTCCCCACGGTCGGGCACCCGCACCGTGAACGGCCGCGCGCCGGGCGCGGGTGGACCGACCGCGGCCGAGCGTTCCCCGTGGGGCCATCGTGCCGAGTGGCGCCGGTGGCCCCGGACCGTCACGGGACGGCGGCGCGGCCGGTGACCGCGCTCCTCGGTGCGGCTAGTAACCGCGGTACTGCTGACCGCCGTACGGGTCCTGGTACGGAGCCGGGGCGGGCCGGGGCGCCGCGGGGCGCATCGCCTCGTAGCCGGTGGGCGCGGGCGCCGCCGGGCGGGGCTGCTGCGGCTGCTGGGGCGCGGGATAACCACGTGGGGCGGTCATCTGCTGCGGGATGTACGCGGCGGGCGCCTGCTGCAGCGGCGCGGGCTGCGGCGCCTGCTGCTGCGGGTAGCCGTAGGCGGGCTGTGCGGGGGCCGCCGGCAGGGCGGGAAGGGCCGACGGTAGCGCGGGGAGGTGGCTGCCCGGCGCGTCGTACGCGGCGGGGACCCGGATCGGGGCGATCTGCGGGGTGCCCCGCTCGGCGACGAGCGAGTCGTAGATCGGGGTGTCCGGGAAGGAGGCGGAGTAGTAGCCGCCGCCATAAGTGGAGCGGGGGGAGGTCATGGCACATAAGTTAAGCCCACGATGTGCTGGTTGGGGAGACCGATAAGAGGGTTGTTTTCCGCGCCCGGTGTGACCTGGAGTCCCCAATGTGAGCGAACTTGATGAAAAAGGGCATGCCCGGAACGTGATCTTCTGATAAAGGACGACTTGCGCCCACGTTACGGGCCCGTCGCCGACCGGTTCCACGGCGCGCCGAGGGGAGTTGGCCGGGTGGGGAATGCGGGGAATCGCGGCTCGCGCGGCAGAATGGACGGACTGCGGGACCGCAAGGAACGCGCCCCGGCGAGCTGACCGCGAAGGGGACCGGACATGCCCATGGCCAAGGGATCGAACACCGTCGTGCCGACGGCGGCGCTGCGGGTCGAGATGGGCCGGGACTCCGGCCCGGGGGTGCCCGACGCGGACGCCTCCGCGCTGCTCCTGGTGGACGGGAAGGTCCGCTCCGACGCGGACTTCGTCTTCTACAACCAGCCCGAGCACGCCTCCGGCGCGGTCCGTCACGACGGCAAACGCGACGAGGGCGGCCGGGTGACCGACACCCTTCTCGTCGACCTCGCGCGCGTGGAGCCCGGCATCGAGACCGTCGTCCTCGCCGCCTCCGCGGACGGCGGGACGTTCGGCCGGATCCCGGGGCTGTACCTGGAGGTCCGGGACGAGCGGGGGAGTGTGGTCGCCCGCTTCGACAACCCGGGCGCCACCGTCGAAACCGCCTTCGTGCTGGGCGAGTTCTACCGGCGGCAGGGCGCCTGGAAGTTCCGCGCCGTCGGCCAGGGGTACGACAGCGGCCTTGAGGGCCTGGCCACGGACTATGGCATCACGGTCGACGAACCGCAGCACGCCACGGCACAGCGGCAGGCACCGGCACCGCAGCAGACACCGGCAGCACAACATGCCCCGGCACCGCAGCAGACACCGGCGCCGCAACAGGCCCCCACAGCCCCGCAGGCACCGCCGGTCCAGCCCGTCCGTCTGTCGAAGGTCACCCTCACCAAGGCGGCCCCCTCCGTCTCGCTCACCAAGCAGGGCGGCACCTCCGGCGCCCTGCGCGTCAACCTCAACTGGGAGACGCGCAAGCAGTTCTCGGGCTGGGCGCGGAAGCTGAGCCGCTCCATCGCCCTCCACGACGACCTCGATCTCGACCTGTGCGCCCTGTACGAACTCACCGACGGCAGCAAGGGCGTCGTACAGTCCCTGGGCAACGCGTTCGGCGCCCTGGACCGCCCGCCGTACATCCACCTCGACGGCGACGACCGCACCGGCGCCGTGGCGAGCGGCGAGAACCTCACCGTCAACCTCGACCACAAGGACCGCTTCCGGCGCGTCCTCGTCTTCGTCACCATCTACCAGGGCGCCCGGTCCTTCGCCGACCTGCACGCCACCGTCACCCTCCAGCCGCAGCACGGCGCCCCGATCGACTTCTCGCTCGACGAGTGCACGGTCCCCTCGACGGTCTGCGCGCTCGCCCTGCTCACCCGCACCGGGGACGACCTCGTGGTCCGGCGCGAGGCCCGCTACCTGGTCCCCGACCGCGGCGTCAGCCCCCAGCGGACCGTCGACCGCGTCTACGGCTGGGGCATGAACTGGACCCCCGGCCGCAAGTGACCAGCCCCCGTCGGCGGGGGCGGCCGGCCCGTCTCAGCCCTCGTCGGCCACGGCGCCCGGACGGGCGTAGGTCCGGCCCTTCCACGCGGCGCCCCGCCCCCGGTAGTGCTGTACGGCCGAGTCCACCGTCATCAGCAGGTACAGCGACGCCGTGAACGGCAGCGACAGGGCGAGCCACGGCGGCTGCCCGTAGTAGCGCAGCATCGGCAGGTACGTCCCCGTCATCACCAGCCACGCCAGACCGCCGAGGACCGCGCCCGCGGCGTTCCCCGTGACCGCGCCCACGACCAGCGCGACGGGCGGCACCAGGTACACCAGCGCCAGACCGGCGACCGTGCCCAGCAGCACCAGCGGGTTGTGGCGCAACTGGGCGTAGGCGCTGCGGGACACCATCCGCCACAGGTCACCGAGGCGCGGATAGGGCCGCACGCTGTCCACCCGGTCCGCCAGCCCCAGCCAGACACGGCCGCCGCCGCCCTTCACCGTCCGGGCGAGCGCCACGTCGTCGATCACGGCGTGCCGGTAGGCGTCGGGGACCCGGACGCGTTCGGCGGTGTCGGCGCGCAGCAGGACGCAGCCGCCCGCCGCCGCCGCGGTCCGCGCGCCCCTCCGGCCGATCCGTCGGAACGGGTACAGCTGCGCGAAGAAATAGACGAACGCCGGCACCACGAGCCGCTCCCAGCCGCTCGCCACCCGCAGCCGCGCCATCAGGGACACGGCGTCGTACTCCCCGGTGCGCGCCGCGGCCACCAGGTGGCGCAGGCTGTCCGGGGCGTGCGCGATGTCGGCGTCCGTCAGCAGCAGGTACTCGGGCTCACGCGCGCGTGCCAGCGCGATGCCGTGGCGTACCGCCCAGAGCTTGCCGGTCCACCCCGCGGGCGGCTCACCGGGCGAGGCGACGGTCAGCGGCAGCGCGTCCTGGTGGTGCCGGGCCAGCGCCCGCGCCAGGTCACCGGTCCCGTCCGAGCTGCCGTCGTCGACGAGGAAGATCTCGGCCCGCCCCGGATAGTCCTGGGCCAGCAGCGTCGGCAGGCTGTCGGGCAGCACCGCCGCCTCGTCCCGGGCCGGGACGACGACGCACACGGACGGCCACGCGGCGGGCTCCCGGCGCGGCGGCAGCCGCACGTCGGTGCGCCAGAAGAAACCCTGGCAGAGCAGCAGCCACAGCCAGGCGGCCAGTGAGACGGCGGCGACCCACACAACGGCGTTCACGTGCGCAGTCTGCCCCACCCGAGCCGCTCCGAGCGGCCCATCGTCTATCGTGGCCGGGTGAAGATCGCGCTCATGGACTCCGGAATCGGTCTGCTGGCGGCCACCGCCGCGGTACGGCGCCTGCGGCCGGACGCCGAGCTCATCCTCTCCCTCGACCCCGACGGCATGCCGTGGGGCCCGCGTACGCCCGAGGACCTGACCGGCCGCGCGCTCGCCGTCGCCGAGGCCGCCGCCGTCCACCGTCCGGACGCGCTGATCGTCGGCTGCAACACCGCGACCGTGCACGCGCTGCCCGCGCTGCGCGCCCGGCACGAGCCCGCGCTGCCCGTCATCGGCACCGTCCCCGCGATCAAGCCGGCCGCGGCCGGCGGCGGACCCCTGGCCATCTGGGCGACGCCCGCCACCACCGGCAGCGCCTACCAGCGCGGGCTGATCAAGGACTTCGCCGGCGGCGTGCCGGTCACCGAGGTCCCGTGCCACGGGCTCGCCGAGGCCGTCGAACACGCGGACGAGGCGGCGATCGACGCCGCCGTCGCCGCGGCGGCCGCGCTGACCCCGGCGGACGTCACCGCCGTCGTCCTGGGCTGCACCCACTACGAGCTGGTCGCCGAGCGGATCAGGGCCGCCGTGCGGCGGCCCGGCGGCCCGCCGGTCGTCCTGCACGGCTCCGCGGGGGCCGTCGCCGCCCAGGCGCTGCGCCGCCTCGACACCGCCCCCGCTCCCGGCGCCCCCGGCGCCCCCGTCGACGGGGGCCTCACGGTGCTCCTCAGCGGCCGCGAGGGCGCGCTGCCCGAGGCGGCGCTGGCCTACGCCGAGGGCCGCCTGCTGCGGACGGCGGCGGCCGCGCGGTAACCAGGGGAACGGGCCGGCCCGCCCGGCCCCGGGGGCCCACTCGGCCCAGCCGTCTTCCGCGGAGCGGTACAAGAACGGCGTTCGTCGGTAACCTCATGGCCATGAGGGAGCACCCCGACGGCGGGCACGTGCCGCACTCCGACGTCTGGACCGGTCGCGCCACCAACCGGGTCCAGTGGCTGCTGGCGCTGATCGGCTTCGCCTGCATGGCACTCGGTATCGAACTGGCCGTCGACTCGGCCTGGGAGTCCGGCATCGCCGCGCTGGCCATGGCGGTCGTCGGCTGCATCGCGGCCGGTCTGCTGGTCCTCTTCGGCACCCTGGCCTTCGTGCACGTCGCCCTGAAGGTCGACGCCGAGTGCCTGGAGGTCCGCTGCGGGCACATCGGCGTCCCCCGCCGCCGCATCCCGCTGTCGCACGTGGCCGGCGCCGAGTTCGTCTCCGTCGTCACCCCCCGGCACTGGGGCGGCTGGGGCTACCGCTGGCGCCCCGAGAAGGGCACGGCCGTCGTCGTCCGGCGCGGTGAGGGGCTCGTCCTGCGCCTGTGGGACGGCCACACCTTCACCGTCACCGTCGACGACGCCGAGATGGCCGTACGCGTGATCAAGGACCGGCTCCGTCCCAAGGCCCCCGGCACCGCCCACTGAGGTCTCCCGCGCCGCCCGCCGGACCTTCCGGTCGCGCCTGCTGAGGTCTCGCGTGCCGCCCGCCGGAGCCCGCGGTTGCGTCCGCCGAGACCTCCCGCGTCGCCCGCCGGAGTCCCTGGCCGCGCCCACTGAGGCTCCCTGCGCCGCCCGCCGGAGCTGTCCGGGGCACCGCACCCCGAGGCCCCCGCCGCCCCGCGGACCCCGGCCGACCGCGCTGTCCGCCCCGTAGGGACCCGCCGTAGACTCCCGGGGTGACCGTCACCGCACCATCCGTCGGCGGGCCGGACCGGCTGGACCCGGGGACCGGGCCGTCCGCCTCGCGCGCCGCGCGGATCGGCCGCCGCCTCGTTCCGGCCGCCGCAGCCGCCCTCGCCGGAGTCCTGCTCTACGTCAGCTTCCCGCCCCGCACCCTGTGGTGGCTGGCCCTCCCGGCCTTCGCCGTCCTCGGCGCGGTGCTGCGCGGGCGCGGCTGGAAGGCGGGCCTCGGCCTCGGCTACCTCTTCGGCCTCGGCTTCCTGCTGCCGCTGCTGGTCTGGACGGGCGTCGAGGTCGGCCCGGGACCCTGGCTGGCGCTGGCCGCGATCGAGGCGCTCTTCGTCGCCCTGGTCGGCGCGGGCGTCGCGGCCGTCTCGAAACTCCCGGCCGGGCCGGTGTGGGCGGCGGCGCTGTGGACCGCCGGCGAGGCGGCACGCGCGCGCGTGCCGTTCGAGGGGTTCCCCTGGGGCAAGGTCGCCTTCGGCCAGGCCGACGGCGTCTTCCTGCCGCTGGCCGCCGTCGGCGGCACCCCGGTGCTCGGCTTCGCCGTCGTCCTGTGCGGCTTCGGCCTGTACGAGGCGGTGCGCCTCGCCGTGACCGGCCGCCGTACCCGCACCGTGCGGAAGGGGGCCGCCGCCGCGGCGCTGCTGAGCGTGGCCGTGCCCGTCGCGGGCGCCCTGGCCGCCCGTCCGCTGGTCAGCGACGCCGCGGAGGACGGCACCCGGACCGTCGCCGTCATCCAGGGGAACGTCCCCCGCGCGGGGCTCGCCTTCAACGCCCAGCGCCGCGCGGTGCTCGACCACCACGCCAAGGAGACCGAGCGCCTGGCCGCCCGGGTCGCGGCGGGCGAGGTCGCGCAGCCCGACCTCGTGCTGTGGCCGGAGAACTCCTCCGACATCGACCCCTTCGCCAACGCCGACGCCTACGCGGTCATCGACGCGGCGGCCAAGGCGATCAAGGCGCCCATCTCGGTCGGCGGCGTCGTCAAGCGCGACGGCAAGCTCTACAACGAACAGATCCTCTGGGACCCGGACAAGGGCCCCGGCGACACCTACGACAAGCGGCAGATCCAGCCGTTCGGCGAGTACCTGCCGCTGCGCTCCCTGATCGGCGCGATCAACAGCGACTGGACGTCCATGGTCAGCCAGGACTTCAGCCGCGGCAGCGAACCCGGCGTCTTCACCATGGACGGCGCCGAGGTCGGACTCGTCACCTGCTACGAGGCCGCCTTCGACTGGGCCGTGCGCAGCGAGGTCACCGACGGCGCCCAGCTGATCTCCGTACCGAGCAACAACGCCACCTTCGACCGCAGCGAGATGACCTACCAGCAGCTCGCCATGTCCCGGGTCCGCGCCGTCGAGCACAGCCGCACCGTGACCGTCCCGGTGACCAGCGGCGTCAGCGCGATCATCATGCCGGACGGCACGATCACCCAGAAGACGGGCATGTTCGTCGCCGGCTCCCTGGTCCAGGAGGTGCCGCTGCGCTCCTCCGAGACCCCCGCCACCCGGCTCGGCGTACTGCCGGAGATCGTCCTCGTCCTGGTCGCCGCCGGTGGCCTGGGCTGGGCCGTCGCCGCCGGTGTGCGCGGGCGACGCGCCGGGGACGTGTGACCGTACGCCGGGCGCACGCCCGGCGTACCCGCCGTCGGGCGCCCTGCCGCCCCGTTAGGGTCGGGCGCATGGCTACTCCCGACTTCATCCGTACGCTGCGCGCCTCCGCCGGACACCAGCTGCTGTGGCTCCCCGGCGTCACCGCCCTCGTCTTCGACGACGACGGGCGGATTCTCCTCAACCGGCGGTCCGACACCCGCCGCTGGTCACTGATCGGCGGCATCCCGGAGCCGGGGGAGCAGCCCGCGGCCTGCGCGGTGCGCGAGGTGGAGGAGGAGACCGCCGTGCGCTGCGCCGTCGAGCGGGTGGTCCTGGTGCAGGCCCTGAACCCGGTGACGTACGAGAACGGCGACGTCTGCCAGTACATGGACATCACCTTCCGTTGCCGCGCCCTGGGCGGCGAGGCCCGGGTCAACGACGACGAGTCCCTGGACGTCGCCTGGTTCGCGGTGGACGCGCTGCCGGACATCGGGGAGTTCGGGCAGTCCCGGATCAAGCAGGCGCTCGCCGACGCGCCCACTTGGTTCGACCCCGCCACCGCGACCCACTGAACACACTCTCCCCGCCACCCGTCACACCTGTCCCGGCGCCCGTTGACGGGTCCTCCGCCGCTTCCTATGTTGAGTGGGGCCAAGTTGTTTGAGGCCAAACGACCGAGCGTGGGAGGACCGGCCATGAAGGTCGTCGTCGACATGAGCAAGTGCCAGGACCACGGCCAGTGCGTCTTCGCGGCGCCCGACGTCTTCGGCTTCGACGACGCCGGGCACCTGGCCTTCGTCGCCGACCCCGGTGACGCGCTGCGGGACGAGGTCGAGGAGGCCGCGGACGTCTGCCCGCTCCAGGCCATCCGGATCGAGGACTGACCCGTGGCCGCGCCCCTGGTCGTGGCGGGCGCCTCCCTGGCGGGACTGCGCGCCGCCGAACAGCTGCGGGCGGCCGGCTGGGACGGGCCGGTCACCCTCGTCGGCGACGAACCCCACATGCCCTACAACCGCCCTCCCCTCTCCAAGGAGGCGCTGGCCGGCCGGGCACCGTTCGAGTCGCTGGCCTTCCGGCCCCGGCCGAGCCTCGCCGACGCCACCTGGCGCCTGGCCACCCGGGTCACCGCCGCCGACCTCGACCGACGGACCGTCTCCCTTGACGACGGCGAGACCCTCCCGTACGCCGCGCTGGTCGTCGCCACCGGGATGCGGCCGCGCCGGCTGCGCTGCCCCGGCCCGCTCACCGGCCGGTACACCCTGCGCACCCTCGCCGACGCGCGCGGCCTGCGCACCGCCCTGACCCGCCCGGGGGCCCGGGTGGTCGTGACCGGCGCCGGTTTCATCGGCTGCGAGGTCGCCGCCACCGCCGTCGCGCTCGGCGTCGCCGAGGTCACCGTCGTCGACCCACTGCCGCTGCCGATGGCCGGCCCGCTCGGTGACCTGCTCGCGGCGGACCTGCTCGCGCGGCACCGCGAGCGCGGCGTCCGCTTCGCCCTGGGCACGGGCGTCACCGCCTTCACCGGCGACCGCCGCGTCACCGGCGTGCTCCTCGGCGACGGCACGGTCCTCGCCGCCGACGTGGTGGTGGAGTCGGTCGGCTCCGTCGCCAACACCGAGTGGCTGGACGGCAACGGCCTCGACCTCACCGACGGCGTCCTGACCGACGGACACCTGCGGGCCGGCGGACGCCCCGACGTGGTCGCCGTCGGCGACGTCGCCCGGTTCCCCAACGCCCGCTACGACGGCGTACCCCGCCGGGTCGAGCACTGGTGCATCCCCGCGGACACCGCGAAACACGCCGCGGGAACCCTCACCGGCCGCGCCCCGGACCGCGCGCCGTTCGCGCCGCTGCCGTCCTTCTGGAGCGACCAGCACGACTTCCGCATCCAGTCCTTCGGCGCCCCCGCCCTCGGCCGGGACGACGTCCGCGTCCTGGACGGGAACCTCGGCGGCGACGTCGTGGCCGGCTACCACCGGGACGGCCGGCTGACCGGCGTGGTCGGCCTCGGCGGCCGGGCCGCCACGGCCGCCGCCGCCCGGCACCGCGCCGCCCTCCTGGAACAGCCCGCACCCATCGGGTAGGCAACCCTTCCGTCCGCACCGCGTAAGGAGCCCAAGTGGCCAGTCTCCGCGGGTACTTCCACCCCAGGACGGCGACCGGCGCCGCGTCGCTGATCCCCGCCCCGCCCTGGCACTACTCCGGTGACCTCCTCACCGTCGAGTACCGCACCGACCCCGCCCGCGTCCGCGAACTCCTCCCCGAGCCGCTGGAACCCGCCGCCGAGGACCCCGGCGCGGTGGCGCTGATCTGGGCCGACTGGCAGTCCTGCGGGGACGGCGGGCGGGAACTGCTCGACCCGGTGCGCGCCCAGTACAAGGAGGCGTTCGCCGCCGTCCGCTGCCGGTACCGGGGACGCACCTACACCCGCTGCGTCTACATCTGGGTCGACAAGGACTTCGCGCTCGCCCGGGGACTGCACCAGGGCTACCCGAAGAAGCTCGGCTCGATCCACCAGACCCGCCCCCACCCCTACGGGCCGGCCCCGCGCATCACGGCCGGCGCCCGCTTCGGCGCCACCCTCGCCGCCGCCGACCGGCGCCTCGCCCAGGCCGTCGTCACCCTGCGCGAACCGTCCCCGACCAACGGCGTCGTCAACGCCCACCCCATGGCCCACCACCGCCTGCTGCCCTCCGTCGAGAAGGACGCCAAGGAACTCGCCCTGGACGAGCTGATCGAATCGGGCGCCGCCGCCTTCGAGGGCGGACAGCCCTGGACGGGCGACGCCGAACTGGAGCTGTTCGAGGCGCCCACCGAGGAACTGGCCCGGCTGGAGATCCGCGAGCCGATCGCCGCCTACTACCGGCAGGTGGGCGTGGTGTGGGACGGCGGACGGCTCCTGGAGACCGGTACGGCCGGCCTGCCCGGTGAATCCGCCCGGTGAAACTGCCCGGTGAATCCGGCACAGCCGGCGCCGGGCAGTGCCCCGCCCCGCTCCGACACCCCCAGGAGACCCGCCATGCCCGACAGGACCACCGTCGCCGGGGTCGCCGTCGACACCCGGCACTTCATCGGCGGCGAACGCACCGCCTCCGCCGGCACCTTCACCGACGTGTCACCCATCGACGGCACCGTCCTCGGCGAGATCTCCCGCGGCACCCCCGAGGACATCACCGCCGCCGTCGCCGCCGCCAAGGACGCCTTCCCCGGCTGGGCCGCCACCCCCCGCGCCGAACGCGCCCGGCTGCTGCGCGCGATCGCCGACGGCGTCGACAAGCGCCTGGAGGAACTCGCCGCCGTGGAGACCGCCGACAACGGCGCCCTCCTGCGCTCCCACCGCCGGGGCGTCATGCCCCGCGTCGCCCACAACTTCCGCTTCTTCGCGGAGCGGTCACTGGCCCTGGACCACGAGGAGTTCGCGACCCGCGGGCACACCCACCACGTCTCCTGGGACCCCGCCGGCCCCAGCGCGCTCATCACACCCTGGAACGCGCCGCTGATGATGGAGTCCTGGAAGGTCGCCCCCGCGCTGGCGGCCGGCAACACCGCCGTGCTCAAACCCTCCGAGTGGTCCCCGCTCACCGCCTCGCTGCTCGCCGACATCGCCGCCGAGGCCGGACTCCCCGCCGGGGTTCTCAACGTCGTCCAGGGACCCGGCTCCGAGATCGGCGACGCGCTGACCTCGCACCCCGACATCCGCCGCATCAGCTTCACCGGCTCCGTGCCGACGGGCCGGCACATCGCCGCCTCGGCCGCCGCGCACCTGACCCCGCTCAGCCTCGAACTCGGCGGCAAGTCCCCGCTGCTCGTCTTCGCCGACGCCGACCTGGACCTCGCCGTCGACCTCGCCGTCGAGCAGTACGACAACGCGGGACAGGTCTGTCTGGCCGCCACCCGCCTCCTGGTCGACGAGCGCGTCGCGGCGGAGTTCACCCGCCGCCTCACCGCACGGGCGGCCGCGCTCCGGCAGGGCGACCCGCGCGACGACACCACCGACGTCGGCCCCGTCGTCCACCCCCGGCAGCTGGCCAGGATCGACGGCTTCGTACGGCGGGCGCTCGCCGCCGGGGCCCGCGCCCTCGTCGGCGGCGGCCCCGGCACCGGCCTGTACTACCCGCCGACCCTGCTCACCGACGTCGCCCAGGACGCGGAGATCGTGCGGGAGGAGGTCTTCGGACCGGTACTGACCCTCCAGACCTTCACCGACGAGGACGAGGCGGTCCGCCTCGCCGACGACACCCGCTTCGGGCTGGCCGCCACCGTCGCCACCGGCGACCCGGAGCGCGCCGCCCGCGTCAGCGCCCGCCTCGTCGCCGGCACCGTCTGGGTCAACTGCTTCTACGTCCGCGACCTCAGGGCCCCGTTCGGCGGCTCCCGGCAGTCCGGGATCGGCCGCGAGGGCGGCACCTGGAGCTTCGACTTCCACTGCGACGTCAAGAACACCGTCACCGTCACCAAGAACACCGGCACCGCCACCAGGAACACCGTCACCGCACCGAAGGGACGGCCCGCCCATGGGTGAGATCGTCGGGGCGGGCCTGCTCGCCCACGTCCCCACCATCGTGCTCCCCGAGGCCGAACGCCGGGAGCTGAACGAGGGCAAGGAGATCACCCTCGTCACCGGCCTGGAACAGCTCCGCGCCGACGTCTTCGATCAGGACGGCTACGACACGGTCGTCGTCCTCGACTCCCACTGGGCGACCACCGTCGAGTTCGTCGTCACCGCCCACCACCGCCGGGCCGGACTGTTCACCTCCGAGGAACTGCCGCGCGGCATGTGCCGCATGCCCTACGACTTCCCCGGCGACCCCGGACTCGCCGAGCACGTCGCCTCGTTCGCCGACCGGCACGGCACCTGGATCACCCCCGTCGACGACGCCTGCCTGCCCATCTACTACGCCACCGTCAACCTCTGGAAATACCTCGGCGAGGGACTGCCCGACAAACGGTGGGTGACCGTCGGCGTCTGCCAGACCGGCGACATGGAGGACCACCTCCGCCTCGGCCGCGCCCTCGCCGACGGCATCGCCGCCACCCCCGGCCGCCGCGTCCTGCTCATCGCCTCCGGCGCCCTCTCCCACACCTTCTGGCCCCTGCGCGAACTGCGCGACCACGAGGCCAGCGACCCGGCGCACATCTTCACCGCCGAGGCCCGCGAGGCCGACCTGGAGCGGATCGCCTGGTTCAAGGAGGGCCGCCACGACCGGGTCCTCGCCACCATGGACGCGTTCTGGAAGCACCGGCCCGAGGCCAAGTTCTTCCACTACCTCATGCTGGCCGGCGCCCTCGGCGAAGAAGCGTGCGTGGCCCGCGCCCGCCAGTACGGCGCCTACGAGAACTCGATCGGCACCGGCCAGGCCCACCTCTGGTTCGACCGCCCCGCCGACGGCTGGACCGGCTCCCGCAAAGACCCGGAGAAAGGCTTCTAGAAAGGTTGCCGCCCGTGCCCGAGTACCGCCGCATCCTCCTCGACGGCGCCGCCGTCCAGGTCACCGCCGACGGGGACGGACTCGTCGCCGGCGACGGCCGCCGCGTCAAGGCCGACGAGGCCCACCACCTGCCGCCCGTCGTCCCCTCCAAGGTCATCGCCGTCCACCTCAACCACCGCAGCCGCGTCGAGGAGTTCGGCACCCGCCTCCCCGCCACCCCCACCTACTTCCACAAGCCGACCTCCTCCCTCAACTCCCACAACGGCGCCGTCGTCCGCCCCGAGGGCTGCAAGTACCTCAACTACGAGGGCGAGATCGCCGTCGTCGTCGGACGGACCGCGCGGAACGTCTCCCCGGCCGAGGCGGGGCGGTACATCGCCGGATACACCCTCGCCGACGACTTCGGACTCCACGACTTCCGGGACACCGACGCCGGCTCCATGCTCCGCGTCAAGGGCGCCGACACCCTCTGCCCGCTCGGCCCCGGCCTGGTCACCGACTGGGACTTCCACGGCAAGCGGCTGCGCACCTACGTCAACGGCCGCGTCGTCCAGGACGGTTCGACTGACGAGATGACCTGGGACATGCACTACCTCGTCGCCGACATCGCCCGCACCATCACCCTGTACCCCGGTGACGTCCTGCTCTCCGGCACTCCGGCCAACTCCCGCCCCGTACGCCCGGGTGACGTCGTCGAGGTCGAGGCCGAGGGACTGGGCCGGCTCACCAACCGTATCGTCGGCGGACCCACCGCCGTCCGCACCGACGTCGGCGCCCAGCCCACCGAGTCCGAGGAGGTCCTCTCCACGGCGCTCGGCGGCGACTGGGAGCTGCGCGGCGTCCGCCCGCCCCGGCGCTGAACCCCGACGAGAGGGGAGACCCGGTGAAAGCCACCCACGCCGACTGGACCCACCGCGCCAAGAGCCTCGCCCTGCCCGGCGCCCACGTCATCGACGGCGCCCCGCACGACGGCGGCGGCTCCTTCCGCGTCGTCTCCCCGCGCGACGGCCGGCCACTGGCCGACGTCGCGGACGGCGGCACGGCCGAGGTCGACCTGGCCGTCGCGGCGGCCCGCCGTGCCTTCGACCACGGGCCCTGGCCCCGGCTCGCACCGGCCGACCGCGGCCGTGCCCTCCTGCGCGTCGCCGACCTGATCGAGGAGTACCGCTCCGACCTCGCCCTCACCGTCAGCCTGGAGATGGGCAAACCCGTCACCGACGCCCACGACATCGAACTGAGGGCACTGATCGGCACCTTCCGCTGGTACGGCCAGCTCGCCGACAAGCTCACCGACGAGGCACCGCACACCGCGCCCGACACCCTCGCCCTCGTCACCCGCCAGCCCGCCGGGGTCGTCGGCGCCGTCGTACCGTGGAACTTTCCCCTGACTCTCGCCGGCTGGAAGATCGCGCCCGCCCTCGCCACCGGATGCACGGTCGTCCTCAAACCCTCCGAACGCGCGCCCCTGTCGGCGCTGCTTCTCGGCCGCGTCGCCACCGAGGCCGGACTCCCGCCGGGCGTCCTCAACGTCGTCGCCGGCGACGGCCCCGCGACCGGCCGCGCCCTGGGCCTCCACCCCGACGTCGACGTCCTGGCCTTCACCGGCTCCACCGCCGTCGGCCGCCACTTCCTGCGCTACGCCGCCGACTCCAACCTCAAACGCGTCTGGCTCGAACTCGGCGGCAAGTCCCCGAACATCGTCCTGCCCGACGCCCCCGACCTGGAGCAGGCCGCCGCCACCGCCGCCTGGGGCATCTTCTTCAACCAGGGCGAGATGTGCACCGCCCCCTCCCGGCTGCTGGTGCACACCTCCGTCGCCGAACGCGTCACCGCCGCCGTCGTCGAACGGGCCCGCGCCCTGCGCGTGGGCGACCCCCTCGACCCGGCCACCGAGATGGGCCCGCTGGCCGGAGCCGCCCACCTCGAACGCGTCGAAGGACACGTCCGCGCGGCCGTCGACAGCGGCGCCCGGCTGCGCACCGGCGGCGACCGCGTCCTCACCGGCACCGGCGGCACCTACCTCGCCCCCACCGTCTTCGACCGGGTCGCGCCGGACAGCCCGCCGGCCCGCGAGGAGATCTTCGGCCCCGTGCTGTCCGTGCTCACCTTCGACGACCTCGACGAGGCGGTACGGCTCGCCGACGCCACCGAGTACGGCCTCGCCGCGGGTCTGTGGACCGCCGACCTGTCCACCGCCCACCGCGTCGCCCGCGCCCTGAGGGCCGGCACCGTCTGGGTCAACTGCTACGAGGAGGGTGACCTCACCGTGCCGTTCGGCGGCTGGAAGCAGTCGGGCAACGGCCGTGACAAGTCCGCGCACGCCCTGGAGAAGTACACCGAGCTGAAGACCACCTGGATCAAGCTGTGACCCCGGCCGCCGCCCAGGTCAGCCCTTGGCGCGGCGTCCGCTGCGGCGCGGGGTCGGCCGGGCCCCGTCCAGCAGCGACGTACGGCGGTCCTCGCCCTGCTCCTCGACCTGGAGCACCACGCGCCGCAGCCCGTCGGCGAGGCTGCGGCACTCCTCGTCGCTCAGCCGCGAGGTGACGAACGCCTCCTCCTCGTTGAAGGCCGGGAACACGCGCCGCATGAACTCCTCGCCCTCGTCGGTGAGTTCGAGCAGCACCAGCCGGCCGTCGGCGGGATGCCCCGCCCGCCGCAGCAGACCGCGCGACTCCAGGGTGCGGGCGACACCGGTCAGGGTCCCCTTGGAGATGCCCGCCTCCTCGGCGACGTGCCGGGTCTCCGACCGGCCCCAGACCCAGACCACCCAGAGCACGACGAACGCCGTCCAGGTGAGATCCGCGCCGCGCAGCACGGAGTTCTCCAAGTGGTGCCGCACCGTCGCGGCGGCCCGGTAGATGTTGGCCACGGTCGCCATCTGCTCGCGGCGGATCGGGAAGCCGCCCAGTTTGGCCGCCGCGAGCTTCTCGGCTTCAGTGATCGATCGCTGGCCGGGCAAGCGGGCTCCTCGGTCTCCTCGGCAGGACCGGACGGCCCGTCGTGGACCGTACGGCCGTACGCCACGAATTGTACGGGGACGAGACGTTCGGGCCAGGGGTGCGCGGACCTTCCCGACCCCTTCGCTCACCCGGCACCACCGCGATCGCGGACCACCACCGCCTCCGCCCCCCGCTCGACCTGCACCGCCCACACCCGCCCCGGAGCGCCGGCCGGCCACGCGGCGTCCAGGCCGTCCGCCACCTCGACCCGGCCGGGATGCACCTCCGCCAGCCGGGACACGTGCTCCCGCACCGCGACCAGGGCGGTCCGCTCGGGCAGCGGCAGGCCGGGCGGCAGCCGGTACATCCGCTCGGTGGAGCCGGGCAGGAAGTCGAACCGGCGGACCACCTCGAACGGCAGGACCGTGACCCCGTCCCGGGTGGCCGACAGCCCCGCCCCGGCGACGTACCGCTCCCCGGTCGCGAACGCCCGCCGGTCCGGCAGGGACAGCCGCTCGATCCCGGGCAGCCGCACCAGGATCTCCACCAGCCGGAACCGCGCCACGACCCGGCCCCCGACCTGCGCCTGCACGTCGATCACCGGCAGCTCCCGCAGCCCCTGGTCGAAACCGGCGAACCGCGCCTCGACCCGTACCTCGCCCTCGGCCGGCAGCGGCTCGTACAGGTCCAGCCACGGCAGCCGGTGCGGATAGCCGACCGTGTCGCGCGGCAGGTCCGGGATCCACTGCCACAGCGACTGCGACGGCACGGCGTGCAGCAGGCCGTCGAGGAGTCCCTGCCCGAGCAGACCGGGCGGCGCGCTGCCCAGCCCGGCGTCGAGCACCGCGCCCGAACCGGTGGGTCCCACCGTCAGCGAGGTGAGGTACCGCAGCGCCGGACCGTGGAACAACTCCGCCACCCGGTACGGGTCCGGCTTCGGCCGGCCGTCGGACACCGGGGGCAGCGGCTCCGGCGGCGGCCCCGCCGCCCCGGTCGCCACGGTGGCCTCCGCGACCACCTCGTACCGGGACAGCGCACCGGCCTCCCGCCAGACCGACAGCCGTACGGCGGTCCCGCCCTCCGCCGCCGGTTCCGCGTCGGTCCGCAGCCGGACCGGTCCGGGCAGCGGCAGCCAGCGGTGCAGCCGGACCTCCCGCAGACCGGTGACCGGCCGTCCGGTGAACCGGGCGGCGGCGGTGGCGAGCTGGTCCACCGAGGTCATCATCGGTACCGCCGGTACCGCGAAGTTGGGGCAGTGGTCCGCCAGCCAGGTGTCCTCGGCGGGGTCCAGCACGAGTTCGCGGACGGCCGGGTCGCCGTCGACCACCCGCACCCCGACGCACGGCAGGTGGTAGACCCGCCGGCCGTCGACCCACAGCCACGCCTCGGCCCGTACGTACCGGCCGCGCGCGTCGGTCCCGTACGCGGTGATCTCGGCCTCGAAGGTGACCAGCCGGTCGGTGGGCACCACCTGGCCCCGGTACAGCCAGCGGACCTCCTGGCCGACCGACACGGACTCGAAGCGGGGCTCGGCCATCCCCGCCCCGGCGTCGCGCTCGACGAGGTACCACTGCAGGAGCTGGACGACGCCCTCCAGGCCCAGCGAACCGGGCTGCACCGGGTCGGTGAAGAAGTGCGCGCGGAAGTACCAGTCACCGGCGTCCACCCGGCGTTCGGCGCGCAGCCTTCCCAGTCCGGCCGCCCCGTCCCGCGGCCAGTACCCGGTGACCCGGTCCAGCATGAGCAGCATCGGTCCGGGCAGCCGCAGCGCGCCGGAGCCGTACCGTGCGGACCGGCCGCGCAGCTCCACGGTCCGGTCGCACGGCGCGGCCAGCCGGGCCCGCTCGGCCTCGGTGGGCGGCAGCCCCGGCTGCGAGGCGAACGACGCGACGGGGAAGTACCCGAACACCGTGGACAGTTCCATGACCGGGGCCCGGCCACCGTCGGCGCCGACCGCCTCGCAGGCCACCTCGAAGGAGACGAGAGCGACACCGTCGAACTCCGACAGGGACCGCAGCTCGACCCGGGTGCGCAGGGCGCGGGTGCCGGCCGGGACCTCCCGCAGCACGGTGCCGGTGCCCTGGAGGTTGCGGAAGAGCAGTTCGGGGGCGTCCGCCGGCTTCGGCACCAGCAGGCTCGCGGCCATCCCGCACGGTTGCAGCACCACCTCGCTGAGGACCGCGAACGGCATCACCGGCGCACCGTTCTCCTCGAAGTACCAGACCTGCTCAGGTACGTCGTACTCGGCGACCAGCCAGGAACCCGGCAGCGGCCGGTCCGGTTCGAGACCCGCCTCGGCGATACGGGTGACGAAGAGGTACGGCGGTCCCGGCAGCCGCGCACAGTGCCTGCCGTCGTCGTACGGGAGGCCGCGGGCACCGAACGCCGTGGAGGGCCGTCCCCAGGCGGCGGCCAGCATCAGCCGGAAGTCCGCGCTCACCCCGTCCAGGACGGCCGCCGCCGGATCGGGGCCCGTGTCCCGCAGACCGGCGAGCGCGGGCAGCGGCACCGGCCGGGCACCGGTCCCCGCAGCCGGCGGGAGCAGCCACCGCCAGTACTCCAGCGGCCAGTCCGGTACCAGCCGCAGCCCCACCCCTTCGGCGTGGAACGCGGGCAGTCCGTCCACCGTGCACAGCACGTCGGCGTGGAGGGCGGGCCGGGGCCCCGCGGTCAGTCCGCCGACGAACACCTCGTAGCGGACGCGGCGGCTGCGCGGCGTGACCTGGCCGCGGCAGCGCATCCGGCAGGGCTCGCCGGTGACCGGCTCGAACCGCCAGCCGTCCCGGTCCAGGGTGAACCCCAGCGCCGCCAGATAGAACGCCATCGCCTGCACGCAGCCCTCGAACATCAGCGTGCCCGGCATGCACGGGTCCTCGTGGAAGTGCCCCTCGAAGAACCAGTCGTCGGCCCGTACCTCGGTCTCCGCGCACAGGTACCCGCGGCCCCAGGGACCTCCCGTGGGGTCTAGCGAGGTCACCTCGTCCAGCAGCCACAGGCGGCCCTCCCCGGGGCTCGGGGTGCGCACATGGGCACGGGTGACGTCCCAGCCGGGACCGAAGCAGTCCGCCGGCCGGCCCGCCGCGAAGGCGCGCACCTCCTCGGGACCGAAGGCGGCGGCGGCCGGGGGGACGGCCGGGGGCGCGACGGTCCGCTCCGGCGGCGCACCCGGGGTCCAGCGCACCCCGTTCGACCCGGCCAGCTCCCCGTCGGTGAAGAAACCGGCCTGGCCCTCACGCACCGTCAGGCGCAGTTCGTCCCCCACGTAGCAGTCGTTGCGGAAGAAGAACAGCCGGACCCCCTCGTGCTCGGCATGTTCCTCGACATGGATCTCGTACCGCAGGGTCTCCCCGACGGCGGGTGGCGGCCCGTGGTAGGTGACCTCGCAGCCGAGCAGCCGGTAGACCCGCTCCTCGGCGTGGTCCAGCAGGTCCACACCCAGCCAGCTGATCAGGAGCAGGTCGGCCTGCCCGGCCTCGATGAACAGGCCGGCCGGCATCCGGCCGGCCGGGTCCAGGTACCAGGCGTCCGGTGTCACATCGGTCTCGGTGTGCACCGAACCGGTGCCCATCGAGCCGGGCACGGCGTCGAGCCGGGTGACCCGGTCCACCAGCAGCATGGGCGGACGCGGCAACCGGGTCTGCCGCCGCCTGCCGTCCTGGGCCCGGAAGGCGGGCCCGAACACCTCCGAGACACGGCCGTGGGCGAGGTGTTCGAGGTGGGGACGGGTGAGTGGGAGGGGCAGGGGGAGAGGCGGGGGTGTCGTTCCCGTCGGTCGCGGCAGGGCGGTGAGGGAGGCGGCCACGAGGCGGCGCGTGCGCAGGAACCGGGCGTGCGCGTCGGCCTGCCGCCGCAGGTAGTCCTGTTGGGCGGTGGCGAGGCGGGCGTGGTGGCCGGCGAGGAGGGCGGGGACCGGCGGGACGGTGACGGTGACGGGGGCGGAGGCGACGGGGGGTGGGGGCGGGGGTGCCGGCAGAGGTGGTGCGGGGGGCATGGGCTGCCGTTCCGGTGCGTCCGGCGCGGGGAGGCGGATCGGGGGCGGGTGGGCCGCCACGGTGACCGACTCCGTCGCGGCGGAAGGCAGTTGGGCGGCGGCCGTGAGCCGGTCGAACAGCGGGGCCGGGTCCGCGCAGACCCCGGCGGCGGTCAGCTCGGCCACCGCGTCGCACAGCTGCCGCAGCCCGCCGCCCGGCGCGTCGAGCGCCACGGCCAGGTGGTCACGGCCGGCCAGGACGCGCCGTACCGACCGGGTACGCCCCGCCTCGGGCCCGTGCTCGACGAAGACCCGGACCCCGTCCGCCCACGCCCGCTCGATGACCTTCGGGTAGTCCAGCGTGCTCGTCAACTGCGTGACCAGCGCGTCCGCGACGCTGTCCGGATCGACGGGGTACGGCTCACCCGTCGCCGCGCTGTAGAAGCGGATGCCCGGCGGCGGAGTGACCGGCCGGAGGTGCAGCGCGCGGAACCCGGCCGTGACCTCGGCCGCCGCCGGGGCGTGCGCCACCATCGAGTAGCCGTCGGGCGACGCGACGCCGGGGCCGACCCGGGCCAGTACCCGACGGCACGCCGCGGTGAGTCCGCCGATCACGCAGGTGTCCGGGGTGTCCACCGCGAGGAGGTGCGCGAGCGGTTCACCGGCCAGGGCGGCGCGGACCTCGGCGGGAGCGGCGAACACCAGGTACTCGCTCCACCGCCCCTCCTCGACCCCGTGCCGCCGCCAGAACCGGTGTGCCGCGCGGAACTCCCCGGCCAGCTCCGTACGGAACACCTCGCTGCGCGAGACCGCGTCGTACATGCCGGCCGCGTCGGACCAGGCGCCGAGCACGAGCAGCGCGGTCGACTCCCCGGAGGAGAACCCGATCGCCGCGTCCGGGCGGACGCCGAGCGGTCCGCGGGTGAGGTCGTGGTGCAGGGCGGCGAGTTCCGTGGTGGCGCGGATGCGCGCGACGACGGGGACGGACGGGGTGTCCGGACGCGCTCGGCCGCCCGCCGGAGGCAGGGCGAGCCGCAGGTCCGCGCCGCAGTCCGGGTAGGCGGCCCGGCCGCTGGGGAAGACGAAGGCCGTCTCCCCGCCCAAAGGAGCGTCCCGGTAGGCGATCCGGTCGGGGCGCGGGCCGCCGTCGGCCAGCCAGCGGCGGGCGAGCGCCAGGCGGTCCGGCAGCGACTCGGTGAGCCGGTCCACCACGACCACGAGACGGGCCGGCCCCGTGCCGGACTCCCGGCCCGCGGCGAGCGCGGCCGCCACCTCGGCCCGGCCGGCACCGGAGAACACATGGGCGCGGGGCGCCACCGGCGACCACGGCACGGGCGGCCCGGCCGGACACACCCGTACCGCGCGCGGCGCA
>NZ_JAVRHI010000030.1:0-15560 GCF_034105845.1 Streptomyces sp. CRN 30
CGGCGGCGGCCCCGGCGGCCCGCGTCCGAACCCCGGCATGATGCCGCAGCGTCCCGCTGCGGGCCCGCGTCCCGGCGGCGGTGGCCCCGGTGGCCGCGGTCCCGGTGGAGGCGGTCGTCCCGGTGGCGGCGGCGGCGGTCGCCCGGGTGGCGGCGGCTTCGCCGGCCGTCCCGGTGGCGGCGGTGGCGGTTTCGCCGGTCGTCCGGGTGGTCCCGGTGGCGGTGGCGGCGGTTTCGCCGGTCGTCCGGGTGGTCCCGGTGGCGGCGGTGGCCGTCCCGGCTTCGGCGGACGTCCGGGTGGTCCCGGCGGCCGTGGTGGCACGCAGGGCGCCTTCGGCCGTCCCGGCGGTCCCGCGCGTCGTGGCCGCAAGTCGAAGCGGCAGAGGCGCCAGGAGTACGAGGCCATGCAGGCCCCGTCGGTCGGCGGCGTGATGCTGCCCCGCGGCAACGGACAGAGCGTCCGCCTGTCGCGCGGTGCGTCCCTCACCGACTTCGCGGAGAAGATCAACGCCAACCCGGCGTCGCTCGTCGCCGTGATGATGAACCTCGGCGAGATGGTCACTGCCACGCAGTCCGTCTCCGACGAGACCCTCCAGCTGCTCGCCGGCGAGATGAACTACGTCATCGAGATCGTCAGCCCGGAGGAGGAGGACCGCGAGCTGCTCGAGTCCTTCGACATCGAGTTCGGCGAGGACGAGGGCGGCGAGGAGTTCCTGCTGCCGCGTCCGCCGGTCGTGACCGTCATGGGTCACGTCGATCACGGTAAGACGCGCCTGCTCGACACCATCCGCAAGACGAACGTCGTCGCGGGCGAGGCCGGTGGCATCACCCAGCACATCGGTGCCTACCAGGTCACGACCGAGGTCAACGACGAAGAGCGCAAGATCACCTTCATCGACACCCCGGGTCACGAGGCGTTCACCGCCATGCGTGCCCGTGGTGCGAAGTCGACCGACATCGCGATCCTGGTCGTCGCGGCCAACGACGGCGTCATGCCGCAGACGGTCGAGGCGCTCAACCACGCCAAGGCGGCCGACGTCCCGATCGTCGTCGCGGTCAACAAGATCGACGTCGAGGGTGCCGACCCGACCAAGGTGCGCGGTCAGCTGACCGAGTACGGCCTGGTGGCCGAGGAGTACGGCGGCGACACCATGTTCGTCGACATCTCCGCCAAGCAGGGGCTCAACATCGAGCAGCTGCTGGAGGCCGTGGTCCTCACCGCGGACGCCTCGCTCGACCTGCGGGCCAACCCGGAGCAGGACGCGCAGGGCATCGCGATCGAGTCCCACCTGGACCGTGGCCGCGGCGCCGTCGCGACCGTCCTGGTCCAGCGCGGCACCCTGCGGGTCGGCGACACGATGGTCGTCGGCGACGCCTACGGCCGGGTCCGCGCGATGCTCGACGACAAGGGCGAGAACGTGGAGGAGGCGGGTCCCTCGACCCCGGTCCTCGTCCTCGGTCTCACCAACGTCCCGGGCGCCGGCGAC
Organism: Streptomyces sp. CRN 30; assembly: GCF_034105845.1. NCBI lineage: Bacteria > Bacillati > Actinomycetota > Actinomycetes > Kitasatosporales > Streptomycetaceae > Streptomyces > Streptomyces sp. CRN 30. The sequence continues at coordinate 1,487 of NZ_JAVRHI010000030.1, forward strand.
AACTTCCTCGTCGTCGACGAGGACCGCACGGCCCGCCAGATCGCCGAGAAGCGCGCGGCGCGCGAGCGCAACGCCAACTTCGCCCGGCGCGGGGTCCGGTTCTCCCTGGAGAACCTGGACGAGGCGCTCAAGGCCGGTCTGGTGCAGGAACTCAACCTCATCATCAAGGGCGACGCGTCCGGTTCGGTGGAGGCCCTCGAGTCCTCGCTGCTCCAGCTCGACGTCGGCGACGAGGTCGACATCCGCGTCCTGCACCGCGGTGTGGGTGCGGTCACCGAGTCCGACATCAACCTGGCGACCGGCTCCGACGCCATCGTCATCGGCTTCAACGTCCGCGCAGCGGGCCGCGCGGCGCAGATGGCGGAGCGCGAGGGCGTCGACGTCCGGTACTACTCGGTGATCTACCAGGCCATCGAGGAGATCGAGGCGGCCCTCAAGGGCATGCTCAAGCCGGAGTACGAAGAGGTCGAGCTCGGCACGGCGGAGATCCGCGAGGTCTTCCGCTCGTCCAAGCTGGGCAACATCGCGGGTGTGCTCATCCGCTCCGGCGAGGTCAGGCGCAACACCAAGGCGCGCCTGCTGCGCGATGGCAAGGTCATCGCGGAGAACCTCAGCATCTCCGGTCTGCGTCGCTTCAAGGACGACGTCACCGAGATCCGCGAAGGCTTCGAGGGCGGTATCAACCTCGGGAACTTCAACGACATCAAGATCGACGACGTCATCGCGACGTACGAGATGCGCGAGAAGCCGCGGTCGTGACACCTGCGGTGAGCTGAACCGGGCTGGGGCTGTCCGGCGGGGAGGTATCCCTGCCGGACAGCCCCGGTCGGGCTTTACGGGCCCGTCCGGGGCGGAGGAAACTCCGTCGAGCGTGCCGCCCGTTCGTTGTACGGTTTCGATGTCCCTGCCCATACGGATGGCGGGGCGTCGATCCCGGACCGGCGGGTCATCCGGACACACATGTACGTGGGGACCCTGTCCTTCGACCTCCTGCTCGGCGACATCCGGTCGCTGAAGGAGAAACGCTCAGTCGTCCGCCCGATCGTGGCCGAGCTCCAGCGAAAGTTCGCGGTCAGCGCGGCGGAGGTCGATCATATGGACCTGTACCGCCGGGCCGGCATCGGCCTGGCGGTCGTCTCCGCCGACGCGGGGCACCTGACCGACGTGCTCGACCGGTGCGAGCGGCTGGTCGCGGGGCGTCCGGAGGTGGAACTGCTCTCGGTGCGGCGCCGCTTCCACGGCGACGACGACTGAACGACCGTGAACCAGGAACACAGAACAACAGCAGGAAGAACGAGGAGACGGACCAGTGGCCGACAACGCGCGGGCTAAGAGGCTGGCAGACCTCATCCGAGAGGTGGTGGCCCAGAAGCTGCAGCGCGGGATCAAGGACCCGCGGCTCGGCTCCCACGTCACCATCACCGACACCCGGGTCACGGGCGACCTCCGGGAGGCGACCGTCTTCTACACGGTGTACGGGGACGACGAGGAGCGCGCGTCCGCCGCCGCGGGCCTGGAGAGCGCCAAGGGCATCCTCCGGTCCGAGGTCGGCCGGGCGGCAGGTGTGAAGTTCACGCCCACGCTCACCTTCGTCGCGGACGCCCTCCCGGACAACGCCCGGACCATCGAGGACCTCCTCGACCGGGCGCGCGCCTCCGACGAGGCGGTGCGCGACGCGGCCTCCGGCGCCAGTTACGCCGGGGACGCGGACCCGTACAAGAAGCCGGGTGACGACGAGGACGACACCACCGCATGACCCAGAAGACCACCACGCCCGACGGCCTCGTCATCGTCGACAAGCCGTCGGGCTTCACTTCGCACGACGTCGTGGCCAAGATGCGCGGGATCGCCAGGACCCGCCGTGTCGGCCACGCCGGAACCCTCGACCCCATGGCGACCGGCGTGCTCGTCCTCGGCGTCGAGCGGGCGACCAAGCTCCTCGGCCACCTAGCGCTGACCGAGAAGGAGTACCTCGGCACGATCCGGCTCGGCCAGACCACGGTCACCGACGACGCCGAGGGCGAGATCACCGCGTCCACGGACGCCTCCGCGGTGACCCGGGAGGCCGTCGACGCCGGTATCGCCGAGCTGACCGGCGCCATCATGCAGGTGCCGTCCAAGGTCAGCGCCATCAAGATCAACGGGGTGCGCTCGTACAAGCGCGCACGGGAGGGCGAGGAGTTCGAGATCCCGGCCAGGCCGGTGACCGTCTCCTCCTTCGCCGTGTACGACGTCCGCGAGGCCGTGGCCGAGGACGGCACCCCGGTGCTGGACCTCGTCGTGTCGGTCGTCTGCTCCTCCGGCACCTACATCCGGGCCCTCGCCCGCGACCTGGGCGCCCGCCTCGGCGTGGGCGGACACCTCACCGCCCTGCGCCGCACGCGCGTCGGGCCGTACCGGCTGGACGCGGCGAAGACGCTGGACCAGCTCCAGGAGACCCTCACCGTCATGCCCGTCGCGGAGGCGGCCGCCTCCGCGTTCCCGCGCTGGGACGTGGACGTGAAGCGTGCCCGCCTGCTGCTGAACGGTGTACGGCTGGAGATGCCCGAGACGTACGCCGGGTCCGGCCCCGTGGCGGTCTTCGACCCGGAGGGCCGCTTGCTGGCCCTGGTCGAGGAGCAGAAGGGCAGGGCCCGGAGCGTCGCCGTGTTCGGCTGACGGGACGGCGCGGGGCGCCGTGTCAGGGCGGAGCGGCGGAGTGCCCGTGGAGCGGCGATCACGGGGATCGCCGGATACGCCGCTCCACGGTCCCCCCTCGGTTCCCCCTCCAGAGGTGTATCCAGCAGCACCCCTCCATCCACCCCGACGGGCAGGCGCTCGGAGTGAACCGAGGGCGTGGGAGGGGGCGCGTTCACCACATGAGCTGTTCAGCCGATCATCACCTCGCCCGCTGCGGTCCCACCGTGTGCGTGCCGCCCGTCACAGGTCACCATGCCGGTGCGGTTCGGGAGGACGCGGCATGGCAGTCTTAGACCTGCGCACGAGCATCCGCAGGTGTCATCACGGGCACGGGATCCGAACGTTCGACAAGGAGCAGTGACAGTGCAGCGCTGGCGTGGCTTGGAGGACATCCCCCAGGACTGGGGGCGCAGCGTCGTCACCATCGGCTCCTACGACGGAGTGCACCGCGGGCACCAGCTGATCATCAAGCACGCCGTGGACCGCGCCCGCGAGCTGGGCGTCCCGTCCGTCGTGGTCACCTTCGACCCGCACCCCAGCGAGGTCGTGCGCCCCGGCAGCCACCCCCCGCTGCTCGCCCCGCACCACCGCCGCGCCGAACTGATGGCCGAGCTGGGCGTGGACGCGGTGCTCGTCCTCCCCTTCACGACGGAGTTCTCGAAGCTCTCGCCCGCCGAGTTCGTGGCCAAGGTCCTGGTCGACAAGTTGCACGCCCGGGCCGTCGTCGAGGGCCCCAACTTCCGCTTCGGCCACCGGGCGGCGGGGAACGTGACGTTCCTGGCCGAGCAGGGCGGGACGTACGACTTCGAGGTGGAGGTCGTCGACCTCTACGTGTCCGGTGAGGCGGGCGGCGGCGAGCCCTTCTCCTCGACGCTGACCCGGCGGCTGGTGGCCGAGGGGGACGTCGAGGGCGCCGGTGAGATCCTCGGCCGTCCGCACCGCGTCGAGGGCGTCGTCGTACGGGGCGCGCAGCGCGGCCGCGAACTGGGCTTCCCCACGGCGAACGTGGAGACGCTGCCGCACACGGCCGTGCCCGCCGACGGTGTCTACGCCGGGTGGCTGCACGCGGGCGGCGAGGCCATGCCCGCCGCCATCTCCGTCGGCACTAACCCGCAGTTCGACGGCGTCGACCGGACCGTGGAGGCGTACGCCATCGACCGGGTCGGGCTCGACCTGTACGGCCTGCACGTCGCCGTCGACTTCCTCGCCTTCGTGCGCGGACAGCAGAAGTTCGACACGCTGGAAGCACTGCTGGAGGCGATGGCGGCGGACGTGAAGCGCTGCCGCGAACTGATCGAGGCCGCCTCCGAAGGCGTCGCCTGATTCCGCTTCCGACCGGCTCGAGCGCGACTTCGACCGGTTCGCTCGGAACCTCCATGATGACGGGCCCAGTTGTAGACTCTCCCGCGTTCATGAGGTCGGTGGAACGGAGAGGACCCGGTGGCGACCGAGCAGGAGAAGGAAGCGCTGTACGCCATGGACATCAGCGGCGCCGAGTGGGTCGGCTCCCCTGACGGTCCCCAGGACGAGCGGGTGGAGATCGCCTATCTGGAGGGCGGTGCCGTCGCGATGCGCAACTCCGCGGACCCCGGCACGGTGCTCCGCTACACCGCGGCGGAGTGGCGGGCGTTCGTCCTCGGCGCGCGCGACGGGGAGTTCGACCTGCAGTAGAGCGCATGTGTGCACGTGAACGCGGGAGGGCCGGCACCGTCGTGGTGCCGGCCCACCCGCCTCGTACCGGTCGTTCCGCTACTGCTGCATCCAGCCGGGCGGTACGGCACCCGGCTGCGGCGGGGTCTGCGTCGGACCCTGGTTCTGCGCCGGGTCCGGCTGGGCCGCCTGCTGCGGGGGCTGCTGCCAGCCCTGACCGGGTGCGGGCGGTTGCTGCGGGGGCTGCTGCCACGCCTGCCCCGGCTGGGGGGCGCCGCCGGGCTGCGCGTAGGGCTGCTGGCCGTACGGCTGCTGGGGCGGCGCCGGCTGCTGCTGGGGGTGTGCGTACCCCTGCTGTCCGGGCTGCTGCGGGTACTGCATGTTCGGGTTGCCGAAGCCCTGCTGCGTACGGGCGATGTCCTCGGCGACGAGGGCGGCCAGGTCGAAGTAGGCCTCGCGGGTCTTGGGCCGCATCATGTCGAGGTCGACCTCGGCGCCCGCCGCGAGGTGCTCGTCGAAGGGCACCACGAGGACGCCGCGGCAGCGGGTCTCGAAGTGCGCGACGATGTCCTCCACCTTGATCATCTTGCCCGTCTCGCGGACACCGGAGATCACGGTGATCGACCGCTGCACGAGATCGGCGAACCCGTTCGCCGACAGCCAGTCGAGTGTGGTCGAGGCGCTGCTCGCACCGTCCACCGAAGGGGTGGAGATGATGATCAGCTGGTCGGCGAGGTCGAGGACCCCGCGCATCGCGCTGTAGAGGAGGCCGGTGCCCGAGTCCGTGAGGATGATCGGGTACTGCTTGCCCAGCACGTCGAGCGCGCTGCGGTAGTCCTGGTCGTTGAAGGTGGTGGAGACCGCCGGGTCCACGTCGTTGGCGATGATCTCCAGCCCCGACGGCGCCTGCGAGGTGAAGCGGCGGATGTCCATGTAGCTGTTCAGCTGCGGGATCGCCTGGACCAGGTCGCGGATCGTGGCGCCCGTCTCGCGCCGCACCCGTCGGCCGAGGGTGCCGGCGTCCGGGTTGGCGTCGATCGCCAGGATCTTGTCCTGGCGCTCCGTGGCGAGCGTGGCGCCGAGCGACATGGTCGTCGTGGTCTTGCCGACGCCGCCCTTGAGGCTGATCACCGCGATCCGGTAGCAGGACATGACGGGAGTACGGATCAGCCCGAGCTTCCGCTGCCGCTCCGCCTCCTCCTTCTTCGCGCCGAACTTGAAACGGGACGGGCCCTGGTTGTTCTTGCGCGCCTTCGGCTGACTGCGCAGCAGCCGGTCGGAGGAGAGCTCCACGGCGGCGTTGTAGCCGAGGGGAGTACCGGCCGGGCCCTGCTGCTGGGCCGCACCGGGACCTGCCTGCGCACCGGGCGGCGGCGTCCAGCCGCCCTGGTTGCCGTAGGCGGCGGGCGGGACGGCGGGCTGCTGCTGCGGCGCCTGCTGCGGCGGCATGGGCTGCGCCGGAGGCTGTTGAGGTGCGGGCTGCTGCGGCTGGGCGGGCTGCGGGTAGCCGTAACCGTCCTGCTGGGGCGGATAGCCGTAACCGGGCTGCGGCTGCGCGGGAGGCTGGGGCAGCGGCTGGGCGGGCTGCTGCGGGTGGCCGTAACCGCCGGGCTGCGACTGCCCTGCCGGGGGCTGCTCGGCCGGGGGCTGGCCGCCCTGCGGCGCCTGCGGCGGGTAGCCGTACAGGGGGGCCGGGACCTGACCGGCCTGCGGCGGGGCGGGCTGGGGCGCCGCCTGACGCGGGTCCACCGGCGCGGGCGGGGTGCCCTGCGGGGGGTAACCGGGCAGCGGCTGGGGCGGTCCGAACGACCCCTGCACGGGGGCCTGGTGCAGGGGCTGACCGGGCAGCGGCTGCGCGGGCGGCTGGGGGTAGCCATAGCCGGCGGCGGCCTGTGCGGCGGCCGCCGCTGCCTGCTGGTCCGGCTGCCCTGCCTGCTGCGGCACCCCCTGAACGGGCTGCGCGGGCTGTACGGGCACGTACCCCTGGGGCAGCGGGGGCAGCGCCGGGTCGTACTGGGGTGCCGTCGGCGTCTGTGCGGGGGGCAGGGGTGCCTGCGGCTGCTGGACCTGCGGCTGCTGCTGGACCTGCGCCGTGGGCGGGGCTTCGGGAGCGGCGGGAGCGGGGACGGCGGCGGGCGCCGGTCCGGTCTCCGGTTCCGCTTCCGCCGGTGCGGGTTCCGACGGCGGCGCGGCATCCCTCGACTTGGGTTCCGTCGACGTGGGTTCCGTCGACGTGGGTTCCGAGTGCGCGGGAGCGGGGGAGTCGGCGGCGTCGGACCGTACATCCGGTACGTCCGTGGTCCCGTCGCTGCCCGCACCGGCCGTGTCGCCCGTGTCGGCCGTACCACCCGTGCCGGCCGTACCGCCCGTGCCGTACTGGTGCGCGCCCGAGGTGTCCTGAGGGGTCTGTGGTGCCGGAACCTGTGGTGGTGTCGGAATCTGCGGCGCGGCGCCGACGGGGGGTCCGGTGGGCGGCCCGACGGGCGGTCCGGAGGGCGGCGGTGGCGGAGTCCGCTCGGCGTCCTGCTGGGCGTCCTGCTGGGCCTCGGCGGTGGCGGCGTCCTGTGTCGGGCCTTGGGCGTACCAGGCTGGAGGTGTGTAGACGATCTCGAACTCGCCGGTGAGATCCACCTCCTGATCGTCCCCGTCCGAGGAAGGGCTGCCGCCGTTGTACTCGGACCGATCCCTGTTCACTGCTTGCCTCCTGGTCAGCCACTGCTGCTGAGATGGTCGTCGTCGCGGCCGGGCGGATCGAGTGGCGAGTCCCACGCGACTGCGATCGTCACCGCATCACCAGAAGCCTAATCACTCGTATGGCGGGACGGAAAAGCCCCCATGAGTGGCCGGTTCGCATCGAACCCCGGAGAACGCGACGTGTCAGTCACTACGGAACCACGCCGAGCAGGCACCTCATCGCATCGGTGTCGCATCGGTGGCGCATCGGTGTCGCAACGGTGGTATGTCGGCCGGCGGGTACGGCCCGGCAGGTCGGTGGGTCGGGCGGACTCACGGTGACGTCACCCGCCCGCGCTACCCGCGTACGGCCCCGCGCCGCGTACCGACACGGGGGTAGGCCGACGGCCGGCGACACCAGCCTGATCGATCGGCGACCCCAGCCTGACCGATGACCGATGACCGATGACCGATGACCGATGACCGATGACCGGCAGGGCGGCAGGGAACCCCCGCGTCCCGGAGCACGCAGGGGCAGGCACCCGCACCGGACCCGCTGCCTTCCGCCGCCGTGCAGTGCGGCGGGACTCAGTCCATCCGGCGCGGGGCCCCGAGGAGGCCGGTCTCCGCGTCGGTGGGCTGGGTCATCACGTACTGCTGGTGCTTCTGCGTGGCCCACAGGGCCACGTTGTCGGAGAGGGACGGCAGGGCGGTGATGTTCTCCTGCCCCAGCCGCATCACCTTGCCCACCACTTCGGCCTCCTGCGGGGAGATCCGCTGGATCCCGACGATGTCGGCGTTGGCCAGCAGCCGCGGCGCGGTGGGGCCGAGGTAGGGGAGCAGGGTCAGTACCGACTGCCAGGGTGCCGAGGTGATGCGGCTGCGCGGCGGACGGGTGCCCAGGTCGCGGATGATGAGCACCGGGCTGGCCGGGGACGGGCCCTGCTGGGCCAGCCGCCGCACCTGGTGCACCGTCACGCACGGCTGGCCGCCGCCGGCCGCCTGGGCCATCGGCGACCAGAGTTGGGGACGCGCCGTCTCCACGGCCACGCGGGCACCGATCGCCGCGGCGCGCAACGCGATGACCTGGGCCATCCAGGCGCCGCCCACCAGCACGATGTCCAACCGGGTGGGCCGGCTCAGTCCCAGCACCGCGGGCTGGTTGGCGGGGTCGACGCCGAGGATCAGACCGTCGTCGCCGACCGGCAGGGTCAGCTGCGAGAGCGCGCCCGCGTCCACGAGGTGACGTTCGCGCCGCGGGCCGAGCAGACCGAAGGCCGCCCGCAGGCGCCGGTGCGGTCCGTTCCGCGACGGTTCGGGCTCGCGGGGCAGGTGGCCGGGGCGCTGGCCGGGGAAGCCCGGTGCCGGTGCCGGTGCCGAGGTTCCGAAGCCGGGACGGCCGGCAGCGGGGGCGGTGGGGGCGGACATCAGCGAGTACCTCCCAGCGGCAGGGTGGCCAGGACCCCGGGCAACTGCTCACGGTCGAGCCGTACCAGACCGGTCTTGAGTGCGGACGCCGCCCGCCGCACGTGCTGGTCGGCCTCGGCCAGTTCGTTCTCACCGCGGCTGGTGAGACGCACGTGCCCGGACAGGGCCACGACCTTGTTCCGCCGCCTGCTGAGGGTGAGCGAGAAGGTGCTCGCGAGCACGGGGGAGGAGGTCAGTGAATTGACCAGCTGGGGAAGGGCCGACGCGCCCCCGCCGAGCTGCGGCCACCGGGAGACCCAGTACGTGGTGTGCCAGCGGTCGTCGCAGCGCCAGGCCCGGGAGGTCTCGGCGGTACGGCGGGCGGATCGGCTGCCGTCGAGCGCGGCACCGCCGGTGGTGGCCAGCGGGTTGACGCAGCTGGAGGTGGCGACGGCGGCGACGATCTCCGTCTCGCTCAGCACCTTGGCCTCCAGACCGACCCCCGTGAGGCGGCTGGCCAGCTGGTCGGCGGCGCGCAGCAGCGCCCGCCGGGCCCCCTGCATACCGCCGCCGCGGGCCTCCACGGCCTCCGGGCACAGCTCGGGATCGAACTTCAGCGCGATCCAGGTGAGCCGCATGCCCGGCGTCAGGCTCTGGGCCTGCAGCGGCGCGTAGGAGCGGACGGCCATGGCCTGCGGAGGCAGGTGCGGGGCCGGAGCGGGCTGGGTGTGCTGGACGACCTGGACGGAGGCGAGCCGGATGTCGTCCACCTCGAGCACGCCCTGGAGCAGGTCGAGGGGGATGTCCCGGGTGCCGCCGGCGGGGCGCAGGGGAATGTCCGCCGCCTGCACCTGCACCAGCGCGGTGAGGAAGGTGCCGTCACCGACCATGCCGATCTCGCGCTGCTGGCGGTCGTGGAAGGCGTACGTGCGCAGCGCCGGGTCGCACTCGACGGCCGGCGCGAAACCGGGGTCCGTGCCGGGCGGCACGGGCTCGGAGTTGCGCCGGCGGCGGTCCCGCAGGGCGCGGCCGGTGGTGAACCACTCGGGCAGCGGGCGGCCGCGCCGGCGCAGCAGCCCGGCCAGGACCAGCGGTACGGCGAGCACGATGCCGACGGTCAGACCGATGGGACCCAGCAGCCAGCCGATCAGCACCACCGCGGCGGCCAGCTCCAGGCCGACCAGTTGCTGGACGCGGATCGGACCGATGCTGCCGGGGCGCCTGGCCGGCGACGGCGCGGCGGGGCGCTCGCGCTCGGGGGCCGCGGAGGACTCTTCCCGTCGGTCGCGGTCCGGCTCCCGGCCCTCCTGCGCGTCCCCCTGCGTGCGACGGCTGCCGTTTCGGCGCCGGGACCTGGTCGCAGTGCTCATCCCCCGCTACAACCCCTTTGCTCTGTTGCTCTTGTCCGGCCGCTGGTCGAGCTGGCGGCCCATCACGCTACCCCGTACCGTACGGTGCGATCGTCACACGGCATAGTAGGGGCCCCTGCAGGCGCAAACGCCCCAGAAGCACCGGGCCGCCTGGGGTGATCCGCGCACACGGCAGCACAGCGAAAAACGGGGAGTTGACCCATCGATGGCGACACGACGGGATGAGCTGAACGCCTACTCGTTCGCACGCAGGCGCACGGTGGCGGCGTTCCTGGCGCCGTCCCCGCACGGCTCGGAGGAGGCCGCGCCCCGCCCCTTCAAGACGGTCCTGCCGAGCCTCGGCCTGGCGGTCCTGGTGGTCGTCGGATTCGGGGCGTGGGGGATGCTCAGCCCGACGGCGCCGAAGGGCTGGGACAAGGAGGGCGCGAACATCCTCGTCGGCAGCGATTCGACGACGCGCTACGTACTGGTGAAGACCAAGGGCGAGGAGAAGCCCAGCCTGCACCCGGTCCTCAACCTGGCGTCCGCCAAGCTCCTGCTGAGCGGCGACAGCCCGAAGGTCATGAAGATCAAGGAGTCGGTGCTCGACGAGAGCAAGTACTCGATGGGTGCGACCGTCGGCATCCCCTTCGCACCGGACCGGCTCCCCTCCTCCAAGGACGCGGAGACGGCCAAGGTCTGGGCCCTGTGCGAGACCCCGGGCCAGGGCCAGGACAGGCAGCCCGTCAGCGCCTCGTACGTGCTCGACCAGGACGACTACGACACCTTGCTGCACAAGGGCAAGAAGGAGCTGAACCAGACCCAGGCCCTGTACGTCGAGGGACCGGCCGAGTCCGGCGGCGCCGGACCGCGCTACATGGTCACCTCGGACGGCCGGGCCTACCTCATGGGTGGCGCGGACTGGAAGCTCACCGAGGAGAACCTGAAGACGCTGGAGCGCGCCATCTTCGGGGACGGCGCGACGCCGCAGAAGGTCAGCGCGGAGTTCATCAAGACGCTGAACGTGATCGGCGAGGTCGACTTCCCCAAGTTGGGGGAGAGGACGGGGAAGCCGTCGACCGTGGTCGGCCTGAACCCCGACCTCGCCAAGGTGGGACTCATCCTCGAGGCGCCCTCGGGCAACGGCACGCAGAAGTACGTCGTACTCGAGGACAAGGTCCAGCCGGTCTCCGACTTCACGGCGCAACTGTGGCTGCGCAGCACCTGGGTGGGCGGTCTGTACGGGGGCGCGAACCCCGAACCGGTGAAGGTCGGCTTCAACGACATCCAGCCGGCGGACGGCGAGTGGCAGTCGGAGAACAACTGGCCCAAGGAGACGGTGTCCCAGGCCAACACGCACTGGCAGACCGGCGGCAACAAGGTCTCGTGCAGCATCTGGCACGGCAAGGACGACCAGTACACCGGCCTGCCGCAGATGACCGTCTGGACCTCGCAGGAGTACCCGAAGGACGTCGCCCAGAGCGGCTCCAGCACCTACGTGTCACCCGGCAGCGGCCTGCTGTTCAAGCGGCTGACGGGTACGGACGCCGGTGGCGGCAACGTCTTCCTGGTGACCGACACCGGACTGCGCTACTCGGTCCCGGCACGGAACGACAGCCAGGTGACCGGCGGCGAGGACGCGGAGGGCGAGCAGACCAACACCGCGCAGGTCAGGCTCGGCTACGACAAGATCCGCCCGGTCTCGGTGCCGGCGGCCTGGGCGGACCTGCTCGCGGCGGGCCCGGAGCTCAGCAGCGGCAACGCGCAGCAGGCGCAGGGGTCGTAGCGCCGCGTAAGGGCCGCGCAAGGGCTGCGTGGGTCCGATCCAGCCACTCGTCGTCGTCTCGTCGTCTCGTCGCCTCGTTCTCTCGTTCTTTCGTTGAGAAATCAACGAACCAGGATGTGGATGAACTGGAATGCGGGCGAACTGAGATGTGGATGAAGTGAGTTGGGCTCATCGCGATCGAGCTACGGAACGTTTTGGGCGTTCACCCTGTCAGTGGTTGCTATTAGAGTGGCACCAGATCTGACTGGATACGGTTGCTGCCGCTCGTCATCGGCGTCCCGTACCCGGATCTGACCAGAACTACTACGTCTCATGGGGGACACGACATGGCTGGACAGCAGTTCACCATGACCGAGGAGGAGATGGTCGCGTTCAGCGGTCGCATCTCCTCGGTCAACTCCTCGATTCAGTCCGAGATCCGTCGCCTGCAGACCGTGATCGACACGATCACGGGCGGCTGGAAGGGCTCGGCGGCCACCGCGTACAACAACCTGCAGAACCAGGTCAACCAGGATGCCAACAAGATCAACCAGATCTTGAACGACATCAAGGAAGCGGTCGACCAGAGCACCAAGAGCTACGCGGCCTCGGAAGAGGAGCAGCGTGCGTCCATCCAGAGCATCGCGGCTCAGTCCCCGTTCGGATGATCGGCCCCGTGCGCCACGCCGCACGGCCGTGACCGACCACCGACACAACTGAGGAGACACAACATGTCCGGGCAGATTCTCGTCAACTTCCAGACGATCTCCCAGGCCTCCCAGGACGTCCGCTCGACGGCGAACAACATCCGCCGTCAGCTGGACGAGCTGGAGGCCGGCGTCAAGAAGATCGCCACCACCTGGGAAGGCTCCGCGCAGGACGCCTACCGCGCCAAGCAGACCGAGTGGGACCAGCGCGCGGCTTCCATGCAGCAGACCCTGGAGGCCATCGCCAAGGCCCTCGACAGCGCCGCGCAGAACTACCAGGCCACCGAGAGCAAGAACGCCGCCATCTGGGGCGGCTGAGGTGATCGCCTGATGGGGGCGGGTGCGCGACGGCGCGCTCGCCCCCATCGGCGGTTGCCGGGTCGTTCGGACGGGGCCGCCCGCGGATGCCGCGGCCGGTCGCCCGTACGGCCCGTACAGGCACACAACGGGAGGACGTAAGACAGTGGGACCCGGGGGATCGCGCGCCGTACGCCGGAGCGCCGCGAGCACGGCCGCGCTGGCGGTCGTCGCCTGCGGGCTGCCTTTCGCGGGCGCCGCGCCGGCCGCCGCCGCGGAGCACGTACGGACCACCTTGGCCGACGACGACGTGCGCTTCCAGATCGACGACACCAGTTGCTCGTTCCCGTCGGACCCCATCAAGGGAACACCCTGGTCCCTGCAGCGCATCGTCCTCGACCAGCTGTGGCAGGACACCAAGGGCAAGGGCGTCAAGGTCGCCGTCATCGACACCGGCGTCGACGCGGTCAACCCGCAGCTCAGGTCCGCCGTGGTCAACGGCAGGGACTACTTGTCGAAGAGCGGCAACGGCAAGACCGACGAGGTCGGCCACGGCACGAAGGTGGCGGGCATCATCGCCGCCCGGAAGTCGGACGAGAGCGGCTTCATAGGCATCGCCCCGGAAGCCACGATCATCCCGATCCGCCAGAACGACGACCAGGGCAGCGGCAACGTCGACACGATGATCAAAGCCATCAAGGCCGCGGCCGACGCCGACGCTAAGGTCATCAACGTCTCGCAGGACACCGCCTCGCAGATGAGCCCGGCGGTCCACGCGGGCTTCCTGGACGCCATCGAGTACGCCCAGGGCAAGGATGCCCTGATCGTCGCCGCGGCCGGCAACAACGGCGCGGACGGCAAGATCAAGGAAACGTACCCGGCGGCCTACGAGGGCGTCCTCGCGGTGGCGGCCTCCGACCGCAACAACGCCCGGGCCCCCTTCTCCCAGTCCGGCCGGTTCGTGGGCGTCGCGGCACCCGGCATCGACATGGTCTCGACGGTCCCCGCGGGCGGCCACTGCGTCGACCAGGGCACGAGCTTCGCGGCCCCGTACGTCTCGGGCGTCGCGGCCCTGATCCGCGCCAAGCACCCGGACTGGACCTACAAGCAGGTCATCACCCAGATCGAACAGACCGCGACCCGCACGAAGTCGGACCGCGACGACTTCGTCGGCTGGGGCGTCGTCGACCCGGCCGCCGCCCTCAACGAGGACGCGGCGGAACCCTCCGACGAAGGCCCGACACCCGACCCGGTCGGCGCGGTGGGGAACTCCGCCGACGTCCAGGCCGCCACCCTGGTTCTGGGCGAATCCCGCCAGGAGCGCATGGAACGGTACGCGCTGTACGTACTGGCTGCGGGGGGCGCCGCGGTGCTCCTGCTGTTCGGGGGCGGACGGGTGCTGAGCGACTGGCGGCGCAAGCAGGGCATTGGCAACAAAACGCAGTCAACGGGGAGCTGAACATGGCTGAGCAGTACAGGGTCGATCTGAGTGAGATCGAGGGCACGATCACGAGGCTGAATGGTGTCCTGAAGGACATGGGGACGTC
>NZ_JAVRHI010000031.1:0-32897 GCF_034105845.1 Streptomyces sp. CRN 30
GCCCGCACCCTCACCGGCGGACGGAACGCTGTGGTCTCCCACCACGGGCCCCAGGCCGGCACGGGAGCCCATGGCGTGGAGATCTTCTACAACGGCAGCAACCACTACAGCGCCAGCGACGCCGTACCGGTGACTGGTACGGGTACGGTGCATGCCGCTCCGTCGGGCCGCTTGACGCCGGAGGTGACGGCACGGCTGTACCGGGCCTACGCGGACCACCTGTTCGGGGCCGCGGCGCAGGGAGCCTCCGACTTCGACAGCGTCTTCTACACGTTCGTGGACGCCCAGGACGTCGTCACGCCCGAGCTGGCGTGGGACGCGCGGCTGCGTCCGCAGATGGAACGCTTCCACGACGAGCTGCTGACCCTGTGGGCGGAGCGGGCGGCGGAGGCGACGCCGATCGCCCGCCGCTCCGGTGAGCCGATGCGGCTGTACCGCAAGATGTCCTACGCCGAGGCGGAGCAGACGCTGGCCGGGTCCGCCACGGCCGGCATCGGCGCGGCGATGGCCTACAACCAGAGCGACCAGTACCGCAAGTTCTTCACGTCGTCGCTGTCGCACACGAACGTGTTCAGCAACGCGTATGCCGCCTCCGACCAGGAAGCGGTGGTGGAGTTCACGCTGCCGTGGCGCGACTACTGGCGGTTCGTGGAGCGGTACGGCACCCCCAACCAGCAGCCGGGCGCCTACCAGGTACGGGACTCGGCACTCGTCCACCAGGAACGGCTGCGCACCGGCGCGGAGGCCAACTTCCACACCCCGGAGGCCGTCGAAGAGGTGGTGGAGCAGCGCACCCACCACAACATCGGCATCGGGCACGGCAACGCGCGAGCGTTCGCGAAGCTGGTGACGGAACGCCGCGTGGTCTCCCCCGAGGAAGTCGACGCGGCGGCGTGGGCCGAATCGGACGCCTTCCACCGTGACCTCCGGCGGCGCGCGGCGGACCTGGTCGAACGGAAACTGCGCTCGGCACGACGGCGCGGTGTCCAGGGCGAGCCGTTCGGCCTGGACACCGTCGACACCGTCGCTAGCGTCTCGGGCGGTCCGGTCCACGACGCGACCGTGACGGTGCCGGAAGCAGCCGAGCCACCGAGCGCGGACGCGCTGGTGGCCGGTCTGTCGGCGCTCCCCGCCCCTGAGCTCCTTGAGGCCGTGTCCCGGCTCGGCGTGGAACACCGGCGGTGGCTGGCCGGTCAGGACGCCTTCGTGGCGTCCGCCCGTGACCGACTGTCGGCGGACGAGTTCGCCCGCTTCGCCGCCCGGCTGATGGTGGTCGTGCCGGGTGAGTCGGCGCGGCCGGTGTCGGCGCGCTGGGAGGCGTACGCGCAGGTGGCGCGGATGCTGCGGAACCCGGACGCGGTGACGCGGCTGCTGTCCTCGGGCGCCGTGGTGGTGGTTCTCCCGCAGGACGTGCCGCTCGGTTCGGTCAGCTCCTTCGCCGGTCTGCACGGTGTCGACGGGCGAGGGCTGGACGAACTGCGCGGCGCGCAGGGCGGGCTCGTCGCGGCCGTCGCGGAGGAGAACCTCCTCGGCGAACGCACCCCGGTGGGCGCGGTGCCGCACCAGCCGGAGGGCTACTCCTCGGCGACGCACGAGATGGCGCACCTGCTCCACACGACGGCGCTGACGGACACCGAGCAGGAGCTCATCGAGCAGGTCTTCGCGGACAGGCGGGCCGGCGGACACGACGTCGCCTGGCCGGACGGGGTGCGCCGGGACCTGACCGGTGCCGAGGCGGACAACTACTCCTCCACGGATGTCTTCGAGTTCTTCGCCCAGCTCAGCAACGCCTACCTGGGCACCAACCACGGCCACGACACGGTCACGGGGCGTCCCCGCAACAACGGTGCCGAGTGGGTCAGACAGAACGAACCCGAACTGCTGCCGCTGCTGGAGCGGCTCTACGGAACGGACCCGGAGGCCGTGCACGACACCGCGGCCAACCCGGTCGCGGCCACGGCGGCGGACAACGCCATGTACGAGGCGTTCCGCGACTTCATGACCGGCATCGGCGAGGGCGGCCCGGCGGCGGATTCCGTCGCCGGACCGGACGCGCGCTCCGCGCCGCCGAGCGGGCGGGACACGTCCCCGGACGGCCTGCACGCCGCGCCCCCGGGACCCGCGAAGCGCGTCACCGCCGACGTGATGGACGCCTACTACCGGGCGTACGCGGAGTTCTTCGACACCGACGACTCCGCCGCCGACTTCACCGGCGGGTACTACGTCTTCGCCTACGGCCAGGACGTCGTGGTCGCCGCCCTCGCCGCCCACGATTCGATGCGGGACCGGATGCGGTCGTTCCACGACCAGTTGGTGCGGATCCGGGAGGAGCAGCGGGCCGCTCCGACCCCGATCGCCCACCGGGCCGGTGAGCCGGTGCGGCTGTACCGGAAGATGTCGGACCCGGAGGCGCGCCAGTTCCTCACCGCCCGGGACGCCCGGTCGGCGTTCACCGCGGCGATGGCCCACAACCGGAGCGACCAGTACCGGAAGTTCTTCACCACCTCGCTGTCGCACACGAGCGTGTTCAGCAATGCGAACGCCGCGTCGGACAGTGAGAAGGTGCTGGAGTTCACGCTGCCGTGGGACGGCTACTGGGGCTTCGTCGGCGCTCACGGCACCCCCAACCAGCAGCCGGGCGCCTACCAGGTACGGGACTCCGCGCTCGTCCACCAGGAGCGGCTGCGCACCGGCGCCGCCGCCAACTTCCGTACCGGCCAGGACGTGGCCGACGTACTGGCGGCGCACACCCACCACAACATCGGCATCGGCCACGGCAACGAGAAGGAGTTCGCCCGGCTGGTGACCGGCATGCGCGAGGTCACGCCGCAGGAGGTGGAGCGGGCGGCCCGCGCCGCGGAGACGGCCGCGCGGCAGGCACTCCGCCCCCGCGTCGACGCGCTCGTCGCCGAACTGATGGCCCCGCTGCGCGAGCGCGAGGCGGCCGCCGTGCACGCGGCACCCCCGGGCCTCACCAGGCCGTCCGCCGCGCCGTCCCCCGCCGCGGTCACCGGCGTCGACGCCTCCGGTGAGATGGCCGCGCCGCAGACGCTGGACAAGCGGGAGCTGGCCAAGCAGGCGATCAGCCGCCCGCTCCCCGGGTCCCGGCACCGGCAGCCGCTGACCGCGCACGCCTCGGACTACCTGGCGGGGTCCGGCCAGGACGCCCGCCACATGGTCCCGGACGCCCAGGACCTGCAGCTGCTGCACGCCCTGCGCACCCCGGGCGACCCGAGGCACCGCGACGGCTGGGAGGACCTGACGCCCAGCCAGTCCTGGGCGCTGCTCGCCGCCGAACAGCGCGGTGAGATGTTCCACGAGCGCGACCGTGCGGCCTTCGTGGAGCGGATCGGCCAGTTCAACGACAGGTTCCGCACCCGGTACCCGGTCGACGACCCGGAGCTCATGGCGAAGATCGTGGAGTCCGCGCACGACCACGTGCGGCGGCTGCCGATCGCCTCCAACTTCGACCTGGCGGGCCGTCCCGCGGGTGCGTCCGAGCGCGCCGACGGCACCGTTCCGACCAGGGCCGAGACCCTCACCTCCGACACCGGCTTCCGCAACTTCTGGGCCACCGGCTCCACCGGGGGCACGCCCAGCCGTGCCGGACGCGGCTGGGTCGAGGAACTCCAGGGCTACGCGGCCGCGCTGCGCCGCGTGGCCGGCGCGCCCGGGGACGGCCCCGGCAGCGGTGACTTCGACCCCCCGAACCCCGAGGAGCTCCCCAAGTACGCGGCTCTGGTCTCCCCGTCGCAGAAGGGCGGCACCTACTCCTACGGCAGTGCCGTCGTCCACTGGAAGGACGCGGTGCGCACCAGGGTCACCCACACTCCGGGCGACAGCGCCGACGCGGCGGAGCGGGGTGTCCTGTCGTACACCGACAACGCCCACGTCTATCCCCTCCTCGCCTACGGGGAGGAACGCCGGGTGCGGCTGGCGCTGGCCGAGGCCACCCGGTTCCGTCACGACCCCGAGATGCGCCGGGACGTGTCCGAGCTCGGTTACGCGGCCGAGGGCCGGTACTTCGAGAGCCAGATCCACGGCGACCTGACCTGGACGGACGCCGACCGGATCGTCCTCAACTGGGGCGACCTGTTCGGCTCCGTCCACCGGTCCACCACCCGCGCCCAGGCCGAGAGCATGGCCGCGTACCTGCGCGACTTCGTGGCCAGGGAGGGGCTCGGCCTCACCATCGAGATGGGCCGGGAGATCGGCACCCCGGGCGGCGCCGACCGGCTGTCGGACCAGCGGATCACGCGGCTGTACGACCCGGAGGACGGCGTCGGGGACGAGGAGCGCGAACTGAGCGCGCGGCTGGACCGGCTGGCGTCACCCGCTCCCTTCCTCGCCCGGGCCGACGAGGGCGCGCTGGCCGGACTGGCCCGGTCGGTGGGAATCACCGAGACGGACCCGGAGCAGGCGCTGCCGCTGCTGTGGCAGGCGGCGGAGCGCGCCCGCGACCTGCTGCCGCCCGGTGCGGAGCTGACCGTGGCCCTCCTGGCCGCACAGACGGGACGGCCGGGTGCCGCCGGCCCGGAGAGCACCGACGACACCGACGCGGGTGCCGCCGGTCCGGAGCGCACCGACGGCCCGGGGCCGCGCGTGTCCGGCGACGGGCTTCCCTTCGCCGAGGCCCTGGTGGCGGCGCTCGGGGGCGACGGTTCGCTGCCACCGGCCGATCCCGAGCAGCTGATACCCGTCGCCGACCTGCCCGGTCTGGGCGTGACCCTGACCGCCGGGCAGACGGCCCAAGCGGTCCTGCTGGGCGGTTCCCTGACGGTGCGGGACCTCGGGCTCACCCCGGCGCAGCACCTGCGCTGGCTGCTGGGCCGGAGCACGGAACCCGGCGGCGAGGCGGGTGCCGCCGACGACGCCCGGGTGCGCGAGGTCGCGGCGGCCGCCACGGCCCTCGGTGTCGGAATCGTCGTCGTCGCCCCGGACGGACGGCTCCTGCACACCTTCGCCACCGATCGCGACCGTACTGTCCGGCTCGTTTTCGACGGCATGCGGTATTTCGTCCCGGAGGATCCGTCGTGACAATCCGACAGAGCGGCCAAGTATGATCCGGGGCAAGTCGGTTCCGCTCGCGGCAGACGAGTACGGTGATATCCCGCCGCATTCGCGCAAGCCGCCCGGTGACCATTCGGATCGCCCACCGGACAAGGGAGTTGCCAGGTGGGGAGCGTCATGGTCATATGTGCCGGCGCCGGGTTCCGATGAGCCCGTGCACGGATCCGCATGCAGTTCCACGTATCGATTCGCATATGTCACTCGGGATTTGCCTGCTATGTTCGTGGTGCATGAAATGATGCCGGATGCCCGTTCCTCGGCTCCGGTCTCCGAGGGGGGCCACCGCTGATGCGCTGGGGCCGCCGCCGGGCCGAGTCGCGCCCGTCCGCCACCGACCGGACACCACAGGCCGAGACCTCCCGGCCCGGCCTCCTCGTCGAGGAGTACGACCGTCTCCTGCTGCTCAGGCGCTCCTCCGACGAACTGCTCGGCCCCGCCGACATCGCCGACCTCACCCGTGTCCTGGAGGCGGACGGCGACGACACGGTGACCGTCGTCGCGAGCGCCGACGGGAACTCCGCCGCCGCCCTGTGGGCCCGGCTCGGCGCCCTCATCGACACCCTGTGCGGCGAGGGCGTCCGCACCATCCGGCTGGCCATGCCCGGCGCGGGCGACGACCTTCCCGGCCGGCCGGCCGTCGCCCGCCGCATAGCCGACGCCTGGGACGTCGACGTCATAGCGCCGGACGGAACGGTCCTCGGCGTGCCGGGCGGCGGACTCTTCGTCCACGACGTGCCGCCCGCCGACGGAACGGGCGGCGGGCGGGAACGCGGCTGGTGGCGCTTCACACCCGGTGCCCCGCCGGTCCCGCTCGGTCCCCGCCAGCCCGCCCCCAACTGGCAGCCCGCCCCGGGCAGCCTGCCCTCCCGTACCCGTAACGGCTGCGTCGTCGAGCAGATACCCGCCGGCCTGCTCATCCGCCCCGAGGCCGCCCGGGCCCCACGCCCGGGGGACCTGTGCTACGCCGTACCCGTCGACCGGCACGGCATCCTCGTCGTCGTCGGCGTGCCGGACGGCGAGGACGTCGTCAGCGACGACGTGGCGGACGTCGTGACGGCGCTGCCCGCCGCCACGCGCACCGTCCTGCGGTTCGCACCGGGCGGCCGCCGGGACGTGCTGCGCGTCGGCCAGGACGCCGCCGAGCTGGCCGACTCCGAGGTCGTCGTCTACAGCGGGCTGCCGCTGCTCGCCGAAGCGTTCTCCAGGGACCACGGCACCGCGCGCTCCATGACCGTGGGCGCCGACGGAGCGCCCCGCTGGCAGCCGTTCGTCGACTCCGTCATCTGCGCACCCGGCGCGGCATCGCCCCGGCTGCTGCGCTGGAGCCCGCCGCTGCCCGGCCCCGGCAACGCCCAGCGCGGCGTGGTGCGCCTGTCCGACCGGTGGCAGGTGACCGCGACCCGGGCGGGTCTGTGGATCAGCGCGACGGACGCGGAGCCGCCCGCCCTCGCGGCCAGGCCCGTGGACCCCCAGGGCCCGGACATCGAGGTGGGCCGGCCCGGGGACGCGCTCGACCGGTCGCTGTGGCCCGTGCTGGACAGACTCCTCGACGGGTTGCCGCCGGGCCTGTCGGCACGGGCCCGCGTGCATGTGCACGGCACCGCCGTCGACGGCGGACGGGAACTGCGCCGCCTGGCCGCCCAGTACGAGGTCCGCAGCCTGCGCTTCGCGTCGTTCGGCAGGGCGGCGCCCGCCGCGCCCCACCCGGCGGCGCCCCGCAACGGGTCCGCGGGCCACCCCGCGCCTTCGCACGGCACGCCCCGGAGGGAGACGGCAGGTGTCGGCCCAGGTGCGGCACCGCACACGGCGGTTCCGCGTGTCGCGGGTCCGCCCGACGGGACGGGGATGCCTGCGGGTTCACCTGCGGGAACACCCGTACCCACGGGACCGACCTCCACGGGGCCAGGAGCGTCCGCGGCCGCGGCGTCCGGTGTGCCCGCCGCGGATCCTCGTGCGGCGTTCGGGACCGTGTCCGGCGGGACGCCCGCCCCGCAGGGACCCAGGGTCCCCGCGCCGGTCGTTCCCCCCACCCCGCCGCGCCCCGTGGCCACCTCGACGGGGACCGGTTCAGCCTCCACCGGAGGACCGGCGGTCGGCGGACCTCCCACGACGCGCGTGCCCGCTCCCCCCGTCCGGCCCGCCACGGGTCAGGCGTCCACCACCGGCGCCGCGTCCACCGCCTCCGCTCCCCCGGGGTCGGGATCCGCGGCGGCCGGTCGTGGAGCTTCCGCCCCCCGCCCGGCGAGGGCGTCCGGCACCGAGCCGCACCGGCCTCCGGACCGCCCCGCTCCCGCTGCTCCCTCCCCCTCGCCGACCGCGCCCGTGAGGGAACCGGGGCAGGACGGCGCCGGTCCCCGGCCTGCCCTCGGTCCCGACTCGCCGGCCCGTGTCCCGACCGAACCGGCGCGTGTGCCGACCGAACCGGCCCGTGTGCCCACCGAACCGGTCCCCGAGCCTCCGTCCGCGCCCGCCTCCGAGCCTCCGTCCACGCCCGCCCCCGAAGCGCCGTCCACGCCACCTGCCGAGCCCCGGCAGCCCCGGCAGCCGGGCGACGAGGCCACGACCGGTACCACCACCACCGAGCCCGAGCCCGAGCCCTCCGGGAACGACGGCGGCCGGGACGCCGGACACGACGAACAGCCCCTGCCGGGCCCGCCGAGCCGTCCCACCCTCACCAGCACCGTGCCGTCCCCGGCCGCCGAGCGGCGTCCCCGTACCGACGAGCCGCCGACGGCGCCCGCACGTCCGGCCGAGACCCCCCTCGGGCCGCCGCCCACGGCACCCGCACGGCCGCTGCCGCCGGTGCCCTTCGTGCCGGGACACCAGAGCACGCCCGCGGAACGGGCGGCCTTCCGCGCGCTCGCCGACTCGGTGTGGGACCGTCACGCGGCGATCGTCACGCGTACGTTCACCCGCCTGCCCGCACTGCGCGGGCACGAGCAGGAGGCTGCCCGCGCCGACCTGATCGCGCTGCTGCTCTACCTGCGGACCTCGGACGATCCGCTCGGCCACGGGGAACTCGACCGGCGTCTGCGCGCCGGTGACCCGGAGCTGCTGCCCTACGCGGCCTGTGTCACCTCGGCCCTGCGGCGGCTGCCGTCCTTCCGCGGCCCGGTGCTGCGAGGCGCCGGGCCGGACGGCTCCGAGGGGCGCCGGATACCGGGTCCCGGCGCCGTCCTGCGCGGTCCGGCACCGTTGAGCGCACTGCCGCCGGGCGACGGCCGGGGCCCGTCCCCCGCGAGCGCCCGGTACGCCATCTGGTCGGTGACCGGACGCCGGGTACGGCAGTTGTCCGACGCCACCGGTCCCGCCGCCCGCCACGACGAGGTGGTCTTCGCGCCCGGTACGGCGTTCCGGGTGCTCGACGTGCGGACCGGGAGCCCCTCGCCGCTCGTCTTCCTCCGGGAGCTGCCGGCCGGTCCGGCCCCGGTTCCCCTCAGCCACGCGCGACTGGACGACCAGGACCACGCCGTGCTCGCCCGCCTCGACGAGACCCTGACCCGGCAGGGTGCCGGGGCCGGGGCCGCGACGTTCGACTGGCCCGACCGCTGTGCCGGCCCCGTGGGCTCCCCCGACCACTGAGACGACTGAACGGAGTACCACTGTGCCGAAGCGTGAAGACAGAACGACGCCACCGCCGAGTCCCACTGTGCGGCGGGCGTCCGTCCTGCCCCCGGTGCCGACCGAGCCGGGTGCCGCGCTCGAGCCGTCCTCCGGGGCCTCCGGCCGATCCGCCGCCGGCGCGGACGACGGCGCAGGCTTCCCGGAGCCGTCCACGCGCACCGCGGGTACCGCGGGTACCGCGGGTACCGCGGCGGTCACGACCGTCGGCGGCGAGCCCACGACGACGGGTGCCCCCGCGCCGCCGAAGACGAACACCCCGGAGACCCGCGCTTCCGCCGGCGCCCCGGGTTCCGGCATCCCGCTTTCCGGCACCCCGGACTCCCGTACGCCCGCATCGGATGCGCCTGCGTCCAGTACCTCGAAAGCCAGTGCCGCCCCGGGGACCAGCACCTCGAGGACCCGTGCCGTCGGGGCCCCGGCACCGGCAGTCTCCGAGCCGGACGCGGTGGCTCCCGTCGCCGCGAACACGGTCGCGAAGACCGGCACGGACGCCACCGCGACCGAGTCGTCCGCCGCGGCCGGACCCGCGGGCCCGGAGGCCGGCCGGACGGCCACGGCCGGGGACGAGCCCCCGCACGGCCGCCCCAACAAGCCGTTGCTGGCGGCCGCGGCGATCGCCGGGACCGTGCTGATCGGTGTGCCGTTCCTGTTCCTCGGGCCGGGGGCGGACGACGACCCGCCCGCCAGGGCCGACCGGGCGCAGCCCGTCGGCGGAACGTTCCTCCAGGACGGCGACCCGGCCGCCGCGCCGACCGGCGGCGGGTACGCCCCCGCCTCGCCCTCCGCCACTCCGGAGAAGAGCACGCCCGAGGCGACACCGGAGGAGAAGGTCGAGCCTGTCGTGCAGCCGCAGGTGACGGTGACGGCGACGGCGAAGGCACCGCCCGCCTCGCCCTCCAGCAGCAGCCCGAGCCCGGAGAAGAAGAAGGCCGTGCCGGCCGAGCCCAAGGCGGCCACGGGGCGGGTCCTGCCGCAGGGCGCGAACTTCAGCACCGTCACCAAGGTGATGCTCAAGAACGTCATGACGGGGCTGTGCGCGGATGTCCCGGGCTACGGCAAGGGCACCGTGAACGGCGAGGTCCACCAGTTCACGTGCAACCGCACCGGTGACAACCAGCTGTGGGACCTCGTGGTGGCCCAGAACGGCGCCGGTCCGGCCGGTGCCGACCTCTTCCTCATCCGCAACAGCACGGACGGCTACTGCATGGATGTCGGAGGCTACGGGGCCGTGTCCTCCCGTACGCCGGTGTCCGAGTTCCACTGCAACGGCACCACGGCGGACAACCAGCTGTTCTACCTCGACAAGAAGTCCGACGGGAAGTTCTGGATCCGCAACCACGCCAGCGCCAACCGGTGCCTGGACGTCGCGGGCTACAACGGCGTCGGCGGCAAGGCCGCCCGGCTGACGCTCTTCGACTGCGCCCTGACCGACGACCACCTGTGGTCCTTCTCCTGATCCGCCGCCCTCGCCGTGGACCTGCCCGACCCGATGCGCACCGCACGCACGACGACAACCCGAGGGCCCGACGGCCCGTTACCGAGGAGAAGTGACCGGATGGTCCCTCAGCACCCCACACCCAACGGGGCCGACCCCGCGACCGGTGGCACCGCGCCGCGCGTGCGGGTGGCCGTACCGCTGCCCGCCGCCTCCGAACCGCCCGCCGGGGCGCTGAGTCCGGGGGCGAAGGCGAAGTCGGCCGACGCTCCGGACACCCCCGCGGGCCCGGAGCACGGCCAGGACGAGGCCACGCCCCGTACCTCACCGGCCTGGGCGAGGACCGGCAGGACGGCCAAGGCCGACAAGAAGAGCACGACCAGAACCACGAGCACGACCAGCACCACCAGCTCTTCCAGCACCAGCACCACCAGCACCGAGGTGCCCGCGAGCAAGCCGGCCGCCGAGCCTGCCGAAACCGTCCACGACCCCGCTCCCACCACGGTCGTGACGAGGATGCCCGACAAGCCCGCCGCACCGGTCGACAAGACGGCATCCGGGGAGGCGACGTCCGCAAGGGCGTCCGAGAAGGCGTCCGGAAAGGCGGCATCCGGAAAGGCGACCTCCGGGAAAGCTACCTCCGGGAAGGCGGCATCCGGCAGCAAGGCCGCCACCACCGGAGCCGGGGGCGAGGCGCCCACGGCGGTGGCGGCGCAGGCCGTCGGCGGCGCGGCGCCGCCGGACGGGCCGACGGGCACGGGCTCGGACGGCGGGCGCCCCAAGAAGCCGATACTGGCGGCGGCCGCGATCGCGGGCGCCGTCCTGGTGGCCGTACCGCTCCTGCTGGCCGGAGGCGCGAAGGACGACGACGACTTCGACCGGAGCGCCGTCCAGGAGCTGGCCGGCCAGGACTCCGGCACCGTGCTGAACGGTGACGTCGCGAGCAGCACCCCCGAGGACTACGTCACCGAGGAACCCAGCCCCTCGCCGAGCACGGAGAAGCCGAAGAAGGCCGAGGTACCGCCGCCACCCGCACCGGTGAAGGTCGAGCCGTCGCCGGAGCCCGAGCCCACCAAGTCGCCCGAGCCCGAGAAGAAGGCGGCCCCGG
The DNA here is from genome assembly GCF_034105845.1 of Streptomyces sp. CRN 30. Classification (NCBI taxonomy): domain Bacteria; kingdom Bacillati; phylum Actinomycetota; class Actinomycetes; order Kitasatosporales; family Streptomycetaceae; genus Streptomyces; species Streptomyces sp. CRN 30. The sequence goes on from NZ_JAVRHI010000031.1 coordinate 11,238, forward strand.
CGCCCGAGCCGAAGAAGACCGAGGAGACCAAGAAGGCCGAACCGGAGCCGCAGCGGGAGTGGTCGACCGAGACCGTCTCGGCACCCAGCACGCTGGAGGCCGGTCAGGCCTGGACCACCAACCGGATCCGGATGGTCATGCAGCACGACGGCAACCTGGTCGTCTACAACGAGAACGGCAAGGCCACCTGGGCGTCCATGATGTTCGGCCAGAACCACCGGGCCGTCTTCCAGGCGGACGGCAACCTCGTGGTCTACAACCCCAACCAGCCGGTCTGGGCGACCAGGACGCACGGCAACCCCGGTGCGAAGCTCGTGCTGCGGGCGGACGGCAAGGTGGTCATCATGAACGGGAACACCGTGCTCTGGTCCAGCTGATCCGGCCGGCAACCGGGCCCCCTCCGGCCGGCAACCGGCCGGAGGGGGGCTACAGGAACCGCCGGATGGGGACGACGGCGGCCTCCCGCAGCCGCGGCAGCACGGCGCGCCGCTTCCACCGGGCGGACTCGATGGCCACGCTGCGCTCGACGTCCGCGTCGAAGTCCCGGTCCAGCCCCGCGGTGAACTCCTGGTCCAGGACGGCGAGCATGACCTCCTCGTCGTGGTCCATGGAACGGCGGTTGAAGTTCGTGGAGCCGACCAGGGACGCCACGCAGTCCACCGTGACGATCTTGGCGTGCATCATGGTCGGCTGGTACTGGTAGATCGACACGCCCGCCTCGAGCAGGCGCGTGTAGTGGTTCTGCCCGGCCAGCTGGCAGGCGCGCTGGTCGGTGTACGGCCCGGGCAGCAGGATCTCCACGTCCACGCCGCGCTCCGCGGTCTCGCACAGCAGGTCGATGAAGTAGGTGTCCGGAGCGAAGTAGGCGGTGGCCAGGCGGAAGCGCTGCTCGGCGGAGGTCAGCATGACCCGCAGCAGGGTCTGCATGTCCTGCCAGCCGAGACTCGCGGAGCCGCGGACGACCTGGACGATCGAGGAGCCGGGCTGGGGCTGCTCGGTGAAGCGGTCACGTTCGTCGTAGAGCGCGTCGTGGCACTCGGCCCAGTTCTGGGCGAACGCCGCGGCGATGCCGTCCACGGCCGGCCCGCGCACCTGGACGTGGGTGTCGCGCCATTCCGAGGGGTTGCGGGCGTCACCGCACCACTCCTCGGCGATGCCGACCCCGCCGGTGAAGGCGGTGTGCTCGTCGACGATGAGGGCCTTGCGGTGGCAGCGGTGGTTCTGCTTGAACGGGGACACCCAGGCGGGCTTGCGGAACCAGGCCACCAACACGCCCGCCGCGTTCATGTCATCCAGGAGGTCGCTCTCGATCTCCTTGGCGCCGAAACCGTCCAGCAGCAGCCTCACCCGCACCCCGGCGCGGGCCCGCTCGGCGAGCGCGGCGGCGAAGTCGCGGGCGATCTGTCCACGCCAGTACACGAAGGTCATCATGTCGATGGTGTGCTCGGCGGACCGGATGGCGTCGAGCATGGTGGGGAAGATCTGGTCGCCATTGCGCAGGGCGACCAGTTCGTTGCCCTCGGTGGCCGCCACGCCGATCAGCCGCTCCAGACGGCGGCGCAGCTGCTGGATGCGCTCCTCGGCACCGGGTGCGGTGCCGCCGCCTTGGAGCGGTGGGCCAATGTGGTCAAGAGTCATGCCAGTCTCCGCAAACGGCTTCTCGGTCCGGACGGCGAACATGAGGCTGCGTTCGTGTCCCGAGCCGTCCACTTCCCCGAGATGTCGGGAACATGCCCGACCCCTGGCCGAACCGGTCCCTGGCCTGTCCGGTCCCTGGCCTGTCCGGTCCGGAGCGGCGCACGCGTGGGGCGCGCCCGCCGCTCCGGTCCGGCCCGCCCGTCAGCAGCCGAGGTCGCCGCCCGGCTCCACGCCGAGGAGCTGGGTGAAGCGCTCGTAGTGGTCGATCCGGCTCTCGACCTGTGCCGGGTTCCCGCCGTCGCACTCCAGGCTGCCGTTGATGGCGCGGATCGTCTCACCGAACCCGGAGCCGTTGACCATGGCGTCGTGCGGCGTCATGGTGCCGGGCCCGCTCTGGGTGTTCCAGTACCACAGGCCCGTCTTCCAGGCGACGGACGCGTCGTTCTGCACCAGGTCGGGGTTGTTGAGCAGGTCGATGCCGAGGGCGTCGCCCGCCGCCTTGTAGTTGAAGTTCCAGCTGAGCTGGACGGGGCCGCGACCGTAGTACTTGTCGTGGCCGGCCGGGCAGCCGTAGGGCTGCGTGGTGTCGCAGTAGTGCGGGTAGTTGGCCTGGTTCTGCTCGACGACGTGGACGAGGCCGCCGGTCTCGTGGCTGACGTTGGCGAGGAAGGCGGCGGCCTCCTGCCTCTTCACCGTGTCGCTGCCGGTGTTGCTGAAGCCGGGGTAGGCGTCGAGCGCGGCGGTGAGGCCGTCGTACGTGTAGAACGCGTTCCGGTCCGGGAACATCGCGTCGAACTGCGCCTCGCTGACCACGAAGTCTGCGGCGGCCGTGGCGTCCTCGCCGGCCTTCTGGGCGTTGGCCGCCGGGGCGAGCGTCAGGGTGCAGAGGACGGCGGCCGCGCCGGTGGCGGTGAGCAGTCCGAGGATGCGGGGATGCACGGTGTCGACTCCTGAGGGGTGTGGGGGAATCGGGATGTGGGGGGTGGGGGGAACGGCGCAGGCAGCGGCGGACAGGGAGGAGAGTGGGGGGCCGCCCGCGTGCGCGCCCCGGACGGTCCGTCAGCCGCTGACGTTGACGTCGATGCAGGCGTAGAAGGCGTTGCCGGTGTCGGCCACGTTCCAGACGGCCAGGACCTTCTGCGGACCGGTGAGGCCGCCGAAGTCGACCCGGTGGTTCACCACGGCGCCCGGCTGGGCGCCGCCGTCGTCGAAGAGGGCGATCCGCCGGCCACCGGCGTAGTACCCCCAGGTGGTGGTGGAATGGCGCGCGGTGAGCTGCCACGAGAACGTCGTGTTCGACGCCACCGGGGTGACCGTCCAGCCCCTGCCGTCGTCGTCCAGCTCGGAGAAGCGACTGTTGCCGCCGCTGCAGCTGGTCAGACCCTTGGGGCCCTCGACGCTCTGCGGCTCGTAGGTGATGTCCCCGCAGGACACCGTGGACGCGGCACACTGCGCCTGGCGGCTGGGCGGATCGGAGATGTACCCGTGCGCGCTCGCCGAACCGGCGGGGAGGCTCACGGCGATGACGGGTGCGAGAGCGGCGCCGACGAGGGCGGCCGTCTTCTTCCTGGCGTGCATGCGGAACTCCTTCACATCAGGTCTTCCCGGGCACGTACGGCCGTGTGGGGGGACCGCACGTGACGGGGCCGACCTCTCGGGTGGGGCCAAGAGGCGCGAAGGTGACGCGCTTCCGCCGTCCGCGCGCTGGGGAGGTCCGCTCCCCCGCAAGGGCCGGCCATCGGGCCAACCCACCAAGCGGAACGGCGAGTTCTGGTGGACTAGACCATACAAGCGCCGGTCGTGAACGTGTCAAGGGTGTGACGCGGCGGCATCCATGGGGCGGTGACTTCCGTGGGGCCGCGGAATCCGTAGGACCGCCCGCCGCACCCGCCCTCAGCCGTCGCTGGTCGTCACCTTCACCTCGTCGATCACGAGCTGCTGCGGGAAGATCGTCGAGCCGTCGGGGTCGCCGGGCCAGTAGCCGCCGACGGCGAGGTTGAGGATGAGGAAGAACGGCTTGTCGAAGACCCAGGGGTTGCCGTTCAGATCGGCCGGGGTGCGCGTCTGGTAGACGGTGCCGTCCACGGACCAGCTGATCCTGTCCGGCGCCCAGTCCACCGCGAAGGTGTGGAAGTCGTCGGCGAACGCCCGGCCGTCCGGCAGCGTGTAGCCGGCGCCGATGCCGCCCTCGCCGGAGTACCCGGGGCCGTGCAGGGTGCCGTGGACCGTCGAGGGTTCGGAGCCGACGTTCTCCATGATGTCGATCTCACCGGAGTCCGGCCAGCCGACCTCGCCGAAGTCCTGGCCGAGCATCCAGAAGGCGGGCCAGACGCCCTGCCCGCGTGGGAGCTTCATCCGGGCCTCGACGTGCCCGTACGTGGCGGCGAACCTGCCGGAGGTGTTGAGCCGGGCCGAGGTGTACTCGCACGACCCGTACCAGCACTGGTGGTTGCCCGGGTTCTCGCGCCGGGCCTCGATCACCAGGTTGCCCTGCCCGTCGAGCTTCGCGTTGTCGGTGCCGGACGTGTAGTACTGCCGTTCGTGGTTGTTGACGTTGTCACCGGTCTCGAGCTGCCACTTGCCCGGGTCGACACCGGAGCCGGCGGGCCCGTCGAAGGTGTCGGAGAAGGTCACCGCCGCCGCTGCCACCGACCCTGGGGCCGCATGGGCGGGCACCACGGCGGCACCCGCGACGAGGGTGGCGGACAGGGCGGTGAGGAGGCAGCTGCGGAGCAGGCGCGGGGAGCGCATGGCTCTCCCTTCCGTGGGCCGCCCCCGTGCGGGAGCGGGCCCATCGAGGTGGGGGGATGTTCGCCCCTGGATACAAAATCCGGCGCCGGCGACTGTCAAGGCATAGGTCTGGACCTTTCGCTCCGCCCTTGCAGCTCCGCCACGCGCACGCACCGTTCGCGCATACGGCTCACACATGCCGCTCGGCGCCGGGAACACCGCGACGATCGTGGATGTTGGTCTTTGCGGCAGAGAAGGAGGCCAGACAGTGCACGGTGAGTACAAGGTGCCCGGCGGCAAGCTCGTCGTCGTCGACGTGGAGACCGAGGACGGGGTGCTGCGCCACGCGCGCGTGGCGGGGGACTTCTTCCTCGAACCGGACGAGGCGCTGGACGCCGTGAACCACGCCCTGGAGGGCGCCCCGGCGGACACCGACGCGGCCGGACTGGCCGCCCGGATCGACGCGGCACTGCCCACGGGGACCGTCATGTACGGCCTGACCTCCGAGGGCATCGGCATCGCCGTACGCCGGGCGCTGGCGCAGGCCACCGACTGGACCGACTACGAGTGGCAGCTCGTGCACGACGGTCCCCAGCCCCCCGTCCTGCACATGGCGCTGGACGAGGTGCTCACGGCCGAGGTCGCCGCGGGACGGCGGCCGCCGACGCTGCGGGTGTGGGAGTGGGGCGCCCCGGCGGTGATCATCGGCAGTTTCCAGTCACTGCGCAACGAGGTCGACGCCGAGGGCGCCGCCCGGCACGGCATCGAGGTGGTGCGGCGGATCTCCGGCGGCGGCGCGATGTTCGTGGAACCGGGCAACACCATCACCTACTCGCTGTCGGTGCCGGAGTCGCTGGTGCAGGGGCTGTCGTTCCAGGACAGCTACGCCTATCTGGACGACTGGGTGCTCGGTGCGCTGGGCGACATGGGGATCAAGGCCTGGTACCAGCCGCTGAACGACATCGCCACCGAGGCCGGCAAGATCGCGGGCGCGGCCCAGAAGCGTGTCGTCGGACCCGGCGGCGGCCCGGGCGCGGTGCTGCACCACGTGACGATGTCCTACGACATCGACGCCGACAAGATGCTGGACGTGCTGCGCATCGGCAAGGAGAAGCTGTCCGACAAGGGCACCCGGAGCGCCGGGAAGCGCGTCGACCCGCTGCGCCGGCAGACCGGCCTGGCGCGCGAGGCGGTGATCGACAACATGATCGCTTCCTTCCGCGACCGCTACGGGCTCACCCCGGGCGGGGTCACGGACGAGGAGGGGGCCCGCGCGCAGGAGCTGATCCGGACGAAGTTCGCCACAAAGGCGTGGACCGCCCGGGTGCCGTAGCGACGGCGTCGCGGCCGCGCCCACGCCGCCGGTCGGGTGACGTTCCCGTCCGCACGGGGGACTTTCCGCGTGCGCCTGCACTCGTCCGGTTACTGGCATGGGCAGGGCCCGGACCCCGGGCCGCTCCACCCCCACTGCAAAGGGAGTTCCCGATGCACATGCGTGTCCTTCTGAGTGCGACCGCCCTGGCCGCAGGCGTGCTCCTGTCCACCGCCGGCCCGGCCACCGCGGACCCCGGCCCCGGCGACCGGCCCTCCGTCAGCCACCATGTCGACAGCTTCGGCTACACGTACCGCGACGGCGACGGGCACGGCCAGGGCCACGGCAACGGGCACGGCAACGGCGCTGCCACAGGCCATGGCAACGGCTCCGGCTTCCACACCGGCAACGGGAACGGGGGCCGCGGCGGTCTGCTCGGCCTCGGCCTGCTCGGCATCCTCTAGGCCCTCCCGGCACCCGGCACCCGGCGCGTACGGCACCGCCCGCGCGTCCCGACGACCGCGGGTGCACCGGGGCGTCCGCCATCCGTTCAGCGGGCGCCCGTCGGGGGCTCGTACGCCCGTACCGGAGGCAGCGGCCCGGTGTACGGCTCCAGCGCGACCCGGGTGAGCTGGCCCGTGCAGCCGTGTGACAGCCGGGAGGTGCCGGTGTCGCGGGTGAGGGCGTTGGGGTTGCCGTGCACACAGGTGGCGGTCTCCGGGGCCGACGGGTCGAACCAGGCCCCGGTGGACAGCTGCACCACACCGGGGCGCAGGGCGTCGCTGAGGACGACCGACGCCAGGCAGGAGCCGGTGGCGCTGCGCAGCCGTACCACGTCGCCCGCACCGACCCCCGCGGCCGCCGCGTCCTCGGGGTGCACCCGCACCGGTTCCCGTCCGGCCTGCTTGGACGCGGCGCTGACCGGCCCCTGGTCGAGTTGGCTGTGCAGCCGGGTGGCCGGGTTGTTGGCGATCAGGTGGAGGGGGTGCCCGACCGCCTCCTCGTCGTCCTGTGGCGGCAGCCAGGCCGGGTGGCCGGGGCAGTCGTCGTAGCCGTAGCCGTCGACGACGGCCGAGAACAGTTCGACGCGGCCGCTGGGGGTGGGCAGCGGGTGGGCCACGGGGTCGGCGCGGAAGTCGGCGTAGAGGGTGTGGTGGGTGCGCAGACCGCGCAGCGGGATGCGGCCCGCCGTCCAGAAGGCGTCGAAGTCCTGCTCGGGGCGGTGCTCCGCCGGCAGCCCCGCCCGCCACCCGGTGTACAGGTGCTCCAGCCACTGGCGGGCCGTGCGGCCCTCGGTGAAGGCGTGCTCGACGCCCAGTTCGGCGGCGAGCGCGGTGAAGACGTCGTAGTCGTCGCGGGCCTGGCCCACCGGCTCCGCGATCCGGTGCATGGCGATCAGCGTGGGGTCCTGGCGGGCGGCCCCGATGTCCTCGCGCTCCAGGGTGGTGGTGACGGGCAGCACGATGTCGGCGTGGCGGGCGGTCGCCGTCCAGTACGGCTCGTGCACCACGACGGTGTCGGGGCGGGTGAAGGCGCGGCGCAGCCGGTCCAGGTCCTGGTGGTGGTGGAAGGGGTTGCCGCCCGCCCAGTACACCAGCCGGATGTCGGGGTGGGTGAGCCGCTGCCCGTCGTACTCGTACTCCTGGCCGGGGTGGAGCAGCAGTTCGGCGATCCGGGCGACGGGGATGAAGTCCGCCACCGGATCGGTGCCCTGCGGCAGGGTCGGCAGCCGGTACGGCAGCAGTCCGGCGCCGGTGCCCCCGGTGGCACCGTAACCGTGGCCGAAGCCGCCGCCGGGCAGCCCGATCTGGCCCAGCAGCGCGGCCAGGGCGATGCCGGCCCACAGGGGCTGCTCGCCGCGCCGGGCCCGTTGCAGGGACCAGGCGACGGAGACCATGGTGCGGTGGGCGGCCATCTCGCGGGCGAGGGAGGCGATCCGTGCGGCGGGGAGGCCGCAGATCGCGGCCGCCCACTCCGGGGTCTTGGCCACCCCGTCCTCCCGCCCCAGGACGTAGTCCCGGAAGACCTCGTGACCGGTGACGCAGCGGGCGAGGAAGTCCTCGTCGCACAGGCCCTCCGTGAGCAGGACGTGGGCGAGGGCCAGCATCAGCGCGGTGTCGGTGCCGGGCACGGGTGCCAGCCACTGAGCGTCCAGCTCCTCGGCGAGGTCGTCCCGCAGGGGGGAGACGAGGACGAAGCGGGCCCCTCGGGCGCGGGCGGCGCGCAGCTGTGCCGCGCTGTCGTGACGGCTCATGCCACCCGCGTTGACCTGCATGTTCTTGGCGGGCATCCCGCCGAAGCAGACGAACAGGCCGGTGTGCTCGGCGAGTACGGGGAGGGTGGTGGGCTCGGTGAGGACGGCTTCGTCGCCCAGGACGTGGCGCAGCAGGTTGCGGGAGGCGCCGAGGCTGTAGGTGTTGACGCTGCGGGTGTAGCCGCCCATGGCGTTGAGGAAGCGGTGGATCTGGCTCTGGGCGTGGTGGAAGCGGCCGGCGCTCCCCCAGCCGTACGAGCCGCCGAAGATGGCGCTGTTGCCGTGCTCGGTGCGGACCCGGTCCAGCTCCCGGGCGAGCAGCGGCACGACCTCCTCCCAGGTGACGGGGACGAACTCGTCCGCGCCCCGGGCCGCGTCCGGTCCGGGCCCGTTCTCCAGCCAGCCGCGCCGTACGTGGGGGCGGTCCACGCGCGCCCGGTCGAAGCCGGGGAGGTTGCCCAGCAGCTGCGAGGGCTCCGGGTCGGCGGGATCGGGCACCACCTCCAGGCGGGGACTGCCGGTGGGGTCGTAGGCGGCGTGGAAGGCGCCCCAGTGGGAGCTGTGCGGGCGGTGGGAGCTGTGCGGGCCGTGCGCGGGGCCTGGCCGGGTCATGCGGCCGGCTCCCGGTGGCTGCCCAGGCTCAGCATCAGCCGGTTGGCCCAGGCGAAGAACGCGGCACAGTGCACCAGGTCGACCAGTTCCAGGTCCGTGAGGCCGGCCGCGCGCAGCTCGGCGACGTCGGCGCCGGTGGCCGTGGCCGGGACCGGTGCGAGGCCCGCGGCGAGGCGGGTGACCAGGTTGGCGCGGCGCCCGATCACGGCCCGGGAGCCGTGGGCGAACAGCCGGCGCACCAGCTCCTCGCCCAGTCCGGTGCGGGCGGCGAGCCGGGCGTGCACGGACGCGCAGTACACGCAGCCGTTGTGCATCGAGACGGCGGTGGCGGCCAGCTCCCGCTCGGCGCGCGGCAGTCCGCCCTCGGAGGTGAACGCGGCCAGGTCGATCGCGGTGCGCTCGGCGAGGATGGCGAGGTCGTGGCCGAGGGTGCGGAAGTACGGGCTGTCGGCCTTCTTGCCGCGCAGCGCCCGCCGGTGTTCCTCGCCCAGCTCGTCCTTGGGGATCGGCCGGACGAACGGGTGCCAGGTCAGTACGTCGAGGGTGAACTCCGTCCGGCCCTCGACCGTCGGGATCAGTCCGGTGGCGGGCGCCCCGCCGGCCAGCAGCCGCAGCCCGGCGGCGAGCTGGAGCTGCTGGTTGACGAAGGCCACCGCCTGGGAGAACGTCACGATCCCGGCGTCGGTGAACCCGGCCCCGTACAGCGTCTCGATGTCCTGGCGCGTGGCGGCGGCGGGCGTACGGGTGAGCAGCCGGGCGTGGGCGACGGCGGCGCCCGTCCGTCCCCCGATCGTCTCCACTCCCCCGGTGACGGCACGGGCCAGCGCGTCGTCGCCGAGCAGCGCGCCGTAGTGGGCCACGGCGGCCGGGGAACCGTGCTCGGCGGCCACCGCGAGCGCCCCCGCGGCCACGTCGGGGTGCGGGTCGTCGAACAGCACCCCGTGCGCGCGCTGCTGGAGTTCGGCCAGGCGGGGCCGCAGGGCGCGCAGCTCGGTCACCCGGGGCAGGTCTCCGGCGAGGCGGTCGATCACGTCGTACACGGGGTGGTGCTCCTCGGTGGTCTCTTGCGGACAGGTTCCTGTCGGCTTCTCAGGCGGCGGTGCGGCGTACGGAGTGGGACGCCTCCAGCAGGGCGCGGGTGTAGTCGTCCGCGGGGCGCTCCATGATCTGGTCGCGGTCGCCGGTCTCGACGATCTCCCCGGCGCGCATCACGGCGACACGGGTCGCCATGTGCCGTACGACGGTGAGGTCGTGGGAGATGAAGAGCAGGGCGAGGCCGCGGTCGCGCTGGAGGTCGGCGAGGAGGTTGAGGACCTGCGCCTGCACGGACACGTCCAGGGCGGAGACGGGCTCGTCGGCGATGAGCAGTTCGGGTTCCGTGGCGAGGGCGCGGGCGATGCCGACGCGCTGGCGCATGCCGCCGGAGAGCCTGCCCGGGTAGGCGGTGGCGAGCCCGGGGTCGAGGCCGACCTCGGTGAGCAGCGCGGCGGTGCGGTCGCGGCGTTCCTCCCGGGAGAGCGAGGAGAACGCGGGGTGGAAGCGCAGCCCGGCGCCGATCGTGTCGCCGATGGTGCGGTCCGGGTTGAGGGAGGCGTACGGGTCCTGGAAGACCATCTGGATACCGGTGGCCGGTTTCCGGCGGCCGCGCCGTCCTCCGGTACCGGTGAGGTCCTCGCCGCGGAAGAGCACGCGCCCGCTGTCGGGGGCGTACAGCCCGGCCACCACCCGGGAGACGGTGCTCTTGCCGGAGCCGGACTCGCCGACCAGGCCGAAGGTCTCCCCGGGCGCGATGTCGAAGGACACCCCGCGCACGGCCGCGTTCCGCCGCCCGAACCGTCCGGGGTAGCTGACGTGCAGGTCACTGACGCTGAGGAGGGGCGTGGTGGCGTCCTCGGTGGTCCGCTCCGCCGACGCGTCCCGGGCCGCCGAGGGGGTGTGGCGCGCACCGGTGACGGCGCCGTCCGGGACCGTGAGGGACGGGTCGGCCAGTGTCTCCTCGTCGACCTCGCCCAGCAGGTCCCGCACCACCTCGGGCACCGTGGGGAGCCGGCTGCCCGGCTCGTCGTCGGTGCTCGGCACGGACGCCACCAGCGCCCGGGTGTAGGGGTGCGAGCCGCCGGAGAGCACCGACGCTGCCGTACCCTGCTCGACGACGCGGCCCCGGTACATCACCACCACCCGGTGGCAGACCCGCTCGACCACCCCGAAGTCATGGGTGATCAGCACCACCGCCAGGCCCATCTCTTGCTGCAGCTCCACCAGCCGCTGCAGGACCTGGGCCTGCACGGTGGCGTCCAGGGCGGTGGTCGGCTCGTCCGCGATGATCAGCTCGGGCTCGTTGACCAGGGCGAGGGCGATCATCACGCGCTGGCGCATACCGCCGGAGAACTGGTGCGGGTACTCCCGGGCGCGCTCCTCGGGCCGGTCGATGCCGGTGCGGGCCAGCATCTCCACGGCGCGCCCGCGGGCCTCGCCGCGCGAGGCGTCCGGGTGGTGCAGCCGGTAGGCCTCGGCGATCTGGTCGCCGACCCGGCGGTAGGGGTTGAGCGCGTCCAGGGCGTCCTGGAAGACCATCGAGACGCGCCGGCCGCGCACCGCGCGCAGGGTCTCCTCGTCCGCGCCGGCCAGCTCCAGCCCGGCCAGCCGTACGGAACCGGTCACCTCGGCGGCGGGGCCGTGCAGGCCGAGGACGGCGAGGCCGGTGGCGCTCTTGCCGGAGCCGGACTCGCCGACCAGGCCGACGATCTCCCCGGCCCGTACCGACCAGGTCGCGTCGCGGACGGCGGGCACACCGCCGAAGGCGACGCCCAGCCCGGCCACCTCCAGCAGCGGCGGGCCGCCGGGGTCCGGCGCGGTGGGGGTGGCGGATGCCATGGCAGCTCTCCTGGGGACGGGGACGGGGTGGGGCGGGCGTCAGACCTGGATGAGGTCGCGGCGCGTGTGGGTCAGGAACTCGTAGCCGTCCTCGGTGATCACGAGGCTGTCCGAGTGCTGGAGACCGCCGAAGCTCGGGATGCGCAGGTTGGGCTCGAAGGTGAGCGTCATGCCGGGGGCCAGCACCAGGTCGTCGTTGGGTCCGAGGCTCGGCTGCTCGTGCGGGCCGAGGCCGAGACCGTGGCCGATGCGGCCGGGCAGGTAGTCGCCGTAGCCGTGCCGGTGGTACGCCTCGCGGGCCGCCTCGTACACCTCGGCGCAGGTCAGGCCGGGACGGAGGTACGGGGCGGTCTCCTCGCGGATGGCGAGCAGCGCCTCGAACGCGGCCTGCCGTTCCGCGTTCAGCTTGCCGAAGGCGACGGAGCGCTCGTTCTCGGAGTGCATGCCGTCCACGGCGGTCCAGATGACCGTCCACTGGATCTCGCCGTCGACGGGGCGGCGGGTGGTGGGCGGCGCGGAGTTCATCGGCACCCGGTCGCCGACCAGGGAGTAGGCCCACAGGGCGTTGAAGACGCCGCCCTCCAGGTTGCCGAAGTCCATGGTGAGCCGGTCGGGATGGTCGGTGGACCACTTGTGCTGCATGGCCCGCATGGCGGCGGCGGACACCTCGACCTCGCTGCGCCGCCCGGCCATGGCCTCAAGGGCGGCGTCCATGCCGGCGTCGGCGATCGCGGAGGCGACGCGCAGCGACTCCAGTTCGGCGGCGTCCTTGACGTAGCGGGCGCGCATCAGCGCGGCACCGGTGTCGGTGAAGGACGCCTCCGGCAGCACCTCGGTGAACCGCTGATGGTAGGCGTACGGCAGGAACTCGCCCTCGATGCCGATGCGCCCGGCGGCCAGACCGCGCTCGCGCAGTACGCCGACCAGCACCTCCCACCAGTGGTCGGGGCCGATCTCCTTGGCCCAGCGGCCGTAGGGGCGGATGTCGGTGATGAGGGAGGTCTGCCGGGAGGAGTGGGCGCGCAGGGCGTGCAGCACGAAGACCGGGTCGCCCTCGGCGGGAAGCACCACCAGGATCGGGTGGCTGTAGATCATCGGGGTGTAGCCGGAGAGGTAGAAGGTGTTCTGCGGCTTGACGACGATCATCGCGTCGGCGCCCTCGGCGCGCAGGTTCTCCTGGACGCGGGCCCAGCGGGCGCGGACGGCGGCGGAGTCGGGAAGCATCAGGCGGCGCTCCTTGGGGTGCTGTTGCGGGGGGTACGGAAGAAGGCGCGGCGGGGCTCGCGGCCCGTGTCCCTGCGCCGGGAGAGGTGCTCGCCCAGCAGGTTGGCCGAGATGACCAGGGCGACCAGGCACAGGCCCGGCAGGACGGCGATCCACCAGGAGCTGAGCAGCCGGCCCTGGCCCTCGGCGACCATCAGGCCCCAGTCGGCGGCGGGCGCCTGGGCGCCGAGGCCGAGGTAGCTGAGCCCGGCCTCCATCAGCACGGCCCGGGAGAGGTCGAGGGTGGCGGTGACGGCTATCAGGCCACGGACGCCCGGGAGGAGGTCGCGCAGGATGATCCAGTGGCCGGGCGCGCCCTGGAGCCGGGAGGCCTCGACGTAGGCGTTGGTGCGCAGGGCGAGGACCCGGGAGCGGACGAGCCGGAAGTAGGCGGGCCAGCCGGTGAGGGCGATGACCAGCACCAGGACGGCCGTGGACTGCCCGCCGAAGGTGAGGATCAGCAGGGCCAGCAGGATGGAGGGCAGCGCGAGCTGGATGTCGGCGAGCCGGGACAGGAGCTGGTCGGCCCAGCCGCGGGCGTACCCGGAGAGCAGTCCGAGCGCGGTGCCGAAGACACCGCCGCACAGGACGGCGAGCACGCCGACGAGCAGCGGGGTCCGCGCCCCGTACAGCAGCCGGCTGAGCAGGTCGCGGCCGAGCTGGTCGGTGCCCAGGAGGTAACCGTGCTCGCCGGGCGCGGCGTTGGTGTGCGCCAGGTCCTGGGCGAGGGGGTCGTGCGGGGCCAGTACGGGGGCGAGCAGCGTCAGCAGGACGACGATGCCGAGGACGACGGCGCCGGCGGTCCCGGCGTTGAAGCGGCGCCCAGGCGTGGAACGGCTGGTCTTCACCGGTCAGTGCCCTCCGTTCGAGTGGCGGACCCGGGGGTCGAGGACCCCGTACAGCAGGTCGACGACGAGGTTGACCACGACGAAGGCGGTGATCAGGAAGGTGAGGTCGGCCAGCACCAGCGGGTAGTCCTCGTTCTGCAGGGCGGTGATGACCAGCTGGCCGACGCCCGGCCAGGAGAAGACGTTCTCCACGATGACGGTGCCGCCGAGCAGGGCCCCGGCCTCCAGGCCGAGGACCGTGACGGTGGGCAGCATCGAGCCGTACGCGGCGTGCCGCAGCACCCGTCCCCTCTTCATGCCGAGCGCCAGCCCGGTACGGGTGTACGGGCGGGCCAGCTCACCGGTGAGGCTGTTGCGGAAGACCCGGGCGAGGGGCGGTACGACGCCGCAGGCGAGGGTGATCGCGGGCAGGACGAGGGCGCCCGCGCCGCTCGCGCCGGAGGTGGGCAGCCACTGCAACTGCACGCCGAAGACCCACACCAGCAGGACGCCGATGAAGAAGCCGGGCACGGACTGGGCGAGGAAGACCAGTCCCATCGGCCACTCCCGGCCGGCCCGGGGACGGCGGCCGCGCAGGACGCCCGCGCCGGACCAGAGCCCGACCGCGGCCGCGGCCGCGCAGGCCAGCAGCAGCGCCGTGCCGGCGAGGGTGAGGGTGGCGGGCAGCCGGTCGGTGACGACGGTCAGCGCGGGCTGCTGGAAGGTGAGCGAGTCGGGGAACTGTCCCCGCAGCGCGTCGCCGAAGAAGGTGACGTACTGCTCGGCGAGCGGCCGGTCGTAGCCGAGCGCCCGGCTGAGCGCGGCGATCTGGTCCTCCGAGGCGCCGACCGGCGCCATCATCACCGCGGGGTTGCCGGAGGAGTGCAGCACCAGGAAGACGGCGCTGAGCGCTCCCCACACGGCGACCAGGGTGAGTCCCAGCCGCCGGATCACGAAGCGGAGCATCTACGCGTCCCCCTTCCAGGACATCTCGGCCGGGCGCACCCAGTCGTCGGGGCGGGCCTGCCAGTCGAGGCCGTCGGAGGAGGCGGTGATGCCGGGCTGCGGGAAGAGGAAGAGCACCGGGGCCTGTGCGCGGGCGCGCTCGGCGGCCGCGGCGTACAGCCGGTCACGCTCGTCCTGGTCGGTCTCGGTGCGGGCCCGGTCGACGGCGTCGGTGAACTGGCCGTCCTTCCAGTACGCGTACGGGCTGTCCGAGACGAACAGGTTGAAGAGCCCGCCGGCGGCCAGGGTCGGCCACGCCTGCGTGATGTACTGCATGTCCGACATGTCCTGGTCGACGAGGTACTTCTGCATGTAGACGGTGAAGGGGATGCTGTTGATCCGCGCCTGTACGCCCACCTCGCTGAGCTGCTGGGCGACGGCCTGGACGATGAGGTCGCCCGCGACGTACTGGCCGCTGGGTACGGTCAGTTCGACGCTCAGCGGGTTCCCGGAGCCGTACCCCGCCTCGGCGAGCAGTTCCCTCGCCTTCCCGGGGTCGTGCGGGTAGGCGTCGAGGCCGTCCGCGTATCCGGCGTAGTCGGAGGTGAGGAGCTGTCCGGGGCTCGGCTCGACGGTACCCCCCAGGAGGCTCGCGGTGAGGGACTCCTTGTCCACGGCGTAGTTGACGGCCTGCCGCACCCGGACGTCCTTCATCGGGCCCTTCAGGGTGTTGAGCTTGATGAAGGCCATACGCGTGGTGTCGCTCTGCTGCACGTCCAGCGCCCGGTCGGTGCGCAGCCGCTCCAGGTCCTGCGGGTCGAGGCCGGCCACCACGTCCAGTTCGCCGGAGAGCAGCCCGGAGACGCGGGCGGCCTCGGATGGGGTGATCCGGTAGGTGACGCGGTCGATGTCCGGGGCGGTCCCCCAGTAGTCGTCGCGGGCACGCAGCTCGACGTTGCCGCCGGCGGCGTAGCCGGTGAGCTCGTACGGTCCGGAACCCATCGCGGCGGTCGCCGGGTCGTGGTCCTCGGCCCAGTCGGGGCTGAGCAGGTAGAGGAAGGACAGGGCGCCGAGGAGGTCGGCGTCGGGTCCGTCGGTGACCAGGTCCACGGTGCGGTCGTCGACCTTCTCGGCCCGCAGCAGGGAGGCGAAGTTGGAGGTCATGCGCAGCCCGTTGTCCTCGTCGAGGAGCCGCGCGATGTTCCAGACGACGACGTCGGCGTCGAGCGGGGTGCCGTCGGCGAACGCGGCCCCCTCGTCCAGGTGGAAGCGCCAGCGGTCGGACGCCGTCCGCTCCCAGCTGGTCGCCGCGTCCGGGCCGATGGTCAGGTCGGGCCTGCGGGTGACCAGCGAGGAGTAGACGGAAGAGAGCACCGACAGGTCGGAGCCGACCGAGGTGGTGTTCATGGGGTCGAGGGTGGTCACGGCCGAGGACAGCCCGATGACCACCGAGGAGTCGGCGGAGCGGGTGGCGGCGGTGCCGGTGCCGACGCAGCCGGAGAGGGCGGCGGCCAGCGCGAGGCCCGTGCCGAGGCCGAGGAAGCCCCTGCGGGTCAGTGCTCTCACCGCGCGCCTCCCGTACCCGCGCCCGGGGCGGTGGCGAAGACCGAGCGGTCGGAGGCGCACGGGTTGCCCAGGGTGACGTAGAAGGCGCCCTCGGGGAGCACGGCGACCGACGCGTAGGTGGTCTCCGAGCCCTGGCCGCCGTCGGCCTGGTGGCGGCAGAGGGAGTTCTGCGGGTAGCCGTCGTGGTCGGCGAGCAGCGTGGCCAGCTCGCCCGGTGTCATGGCCGAGGCGGCGGTCAGGGCGCGTCCGGCGACCGTGCTGCGGTGGTAGGAGGACGGGTTCTCCTCCTCGGCCGGGGCGAGGGGCGCGGTGGCCGGGCAGACGTAGTGGTTGGTCAGTACGTGGTGGTCGGCGGAGTCGCGCACGGTGACGTCGCCGGCGGTGGCCTCCAGGGCGAGCTGCCGTCCCTCCCGGTCGGCCAGGGCGATGTTGAGGCCGGAGAGGCGGGGCTGGTCGCGCAGGGCTGCGGCGAAGTCGGCGGCGGTGGCGGAGCGGCGCAGCAGGTCGTGGGAGTTGATGAGGATCCAGCCGGTGGCGGAGGCCCGCCAGTCGACGCCGGTGCGCACGCTCCACACGCCGGAGGTGGACATGGCGAGACCGGCGTCGTTGAGGCCGCTGCCGGGCCACAGCACGCTGCCCGCGACGGTGACCTCGACCAGCCGGCGGCCGTCGGGGTACTGGCGGCGCAGCACGACGTGCTCGGCGAAGTGGCCGGCCATGTCACGCGTCTTGGCAAGCAGGGTGCGGCCCCCGGCGGCCCGTTCGCCGCCGACGATCAGCTGGCTGCACTCCTGCTCCACCCAGCGCAGCACCATGTGGGCGGGCAGGTTGAGGGCGAGCACGTCGCGCAGCGGGAGCCCGGCGCCCTCGGCGATGCCCTCCAGCTCCGCGTACTGCTCGGGGTCGTGGGCGCGGACGAAGCCGGCGTTGGCGTCCAGGCACGCGTCGTAGCGCTCGCGGGAGGCCGTGTCCGTGCACAGTTCGGCGACGTCGCGGCGGACGGCGGCGGTGTTGGCGGCGATCAGGTCGCGGGCGGCCCGTCCGTGCCGCAGGCCCTGTTCGGCAGCGGTCCCGGACAGGTCCAGGAAGGCGGGGTGCTCGGCCGCGGTGGCCGAGTCCGCCGCGAGGCCCCATTCCAGCCAGCGGCCGGGATGGGCGGCGGGTACGGCGTCCAGCGTGGTCACGGGGTGGGCTCCTGGGGTGTGCGGGCGGGTGTCGCGCGGGTCGGTGCCGCGGGGTGGTGCGTCGCCAGGTGGGCGAGCGCTTCGGCGGCGACCCGGTCGGTCTCGTGGAAGAAGGCGGCGTCGGTTCCGGGACGCGCTCCGATGGCGGTGGTCCAGCGCACCCCTTCCAGGGGCACGCCGACGGCGAAGAGGGCGGGGTGGACGGGATGGGCGGGGTGGACGGGATCCTGGGCGGTGGCCGGGCCCGCGTACACCCGGCCGTCGCGGGTCCGTACGTCCAGGGCGCCGGTGGGCAGCGGGGCACCGCCGGGCTCCTGGGAGGGCAGCCGGTGCGGGCGGGCCACGCCGTCCGCGACCATCCGGCGGACCAGGCCGCCGCCGGGTGCGGCCACGTCGACCGGTGGCATCCACGCGTCGACCACCGTGTCGGGGCGCACGGTGAGCCCGTCGCCCTCGTCCTTCCCGTCGACCAGGTCGGCCCGCCAGCCGCCGTGACCGTCCGGGGTCGCCGGGCCGAGCAGCCGCACCACGCCCGCCGCCACCAGGGCGCGCAGCTCGCGGACGCGACGGGCGGGCGGGCCGGCGGAGAGGAAGTTCGCGAAGCCGTTGAGGTGGCCGAGGACGTCCCGCCGGTAGGACTCACCGGTCAGCCGGCCCGCCGTGACCAGCCGGATCAGGGCCGGGCGGGCCTGCCGGGCGGCGACCGCGAGGGCGGCGGCCGGGGGCAGCGCCGGGTCGGTGGCGGCGGCCAGGTCCGCGTCGAGGTGGGCGGCGAACCACTCCTGCAGTGCGGCGGGGTCCGCGAACCGGCGGCCGCGCAACGGGGACGCGAACGCCTCCGGGTCGAAGCGCCATCGCTCGGGCGCGGCCCGGCGCACCTGCGGCACCCGGTCGGCGGTCAGCGGCCCGGGGAGGTCCGCCGCGTCCGGGCCGAGCTCCGCGCGGTGCAGCGCGAGCACCCGGTCGTACCAGGCCAGTTCCAGGTCGGCCAGGTACAGCGGCAGTACGTCGCGGCGGAAGTCCAGCCGCTCCCGGGCCGCCAGCTCCGCGACCCGCTCCGGCGTCAGGTGGGCCACGGGGACCCGTACGCCGAGGGTGTCGACCCGGGCGCGGTAGGGCACGCCGCGACGGGTGGTGATCCAGATGCGGGGCTCGCGGCCGCTCGGCTCGTACCCCCGCTCACCGAACCGGCCGCCACGCCCGGCCGTCAGCAGTTCCAGGACGTCGTAGGCGTTGAGCCCGCCGCCGCGCAGCAGCACCTCGGAGGCGGGGGCCATCTCCTCCAGCGGGTAGTCGCCGGGGTGGCCGCCGGGCAGCCGGCGGGGGCCGGCCGCCGGGCGGGGTCCGGGGCCGGGGGCGTCCAGGTGGCCGGTGGCCAGGACGACGGCGCGGGCGGCGAGCCGGCGTCCGGAGGCGAGTGCGACGCCGTAGCCGTCGGGTCCGGCGGGGACGACGCGCTCCACCGAGTCCGTCAGCACCTGCACGCGCAGCCCCTTGCGGTCCGCCTCGGCGTGGACGGCCGCCAGGGCGTCGGCGAGGTAGAAGCCGTAGACGCGGCGCGGCGCGTAATCGCGCTCGGTGGAGTTCCGCGCGAAGTCCCGTACGGCGGTGTCGGGATGGCCTTCGGCCGCGATATGGCGCAGCCATTCCAGGAAGGTGGGGCCGGTGCCGACCGGGGAATCGAGGCGCACCGATCCGTCGGGGAAGACGGTGTTGTCGGCGTTCATCGTGTTCATCAGCAGCCCGGCGGGCTGATCCGGCCGCCAGACCTTCCCGCCGCCGCCCGGCACCGGCTCGACCAGCACGATCGCCGGGAACGACGTCGCGTCCGCAGGCGCGCGCGTCACCACGCGATCGAGCACGGATATGCCGCGGGGCCCGCCTCCGACGATGACCAGACCGGTATCGCCGGGGGTGTCGGGCATGGAATGCGGCATGACGGTCATCACAATCTGCGGGCTTTGTCGGCCGGGGGCGGAAAGCAAAAGTGCCTCTTGCGGCGATCTTCTGTCAAACACTTCCTTTGGCCATCTCAAATTCCGGCTTTCATTCACGGGGCCCTACCCGCCGGTATCCACCGCGAGCTGTTGCAACAGCCTGTGGCGGCGACGGGAACAGAGGTGGGCGCACTGGAGTTGGGGTGGTTGCGGCACTGTTGCGTCTGTTGCAGCAGGTGAGACGTGTGCCGTTCGCCACATCCCGCCCCACGGCCCCACCGCCCAGCCCGGCCCAGCCCAGCGAGGAGCACCGCCCGCCATGTCCGGCACCGACACCCCCGCCTATCTGCGCGTGACGCAGGATCTGCGACGACGGATCACCGAGGGGGAGCTGCCGCCCGGCTCCCGGCTGCCGTCCCGGGCGCGGCTGGCCGGGGAGTACGCGGTGGGGCCCAACGTGGTGATCGCGGCGATGCGGCTGCTGACGGCCGAGGGGCTGGTGCACGGCCGGGCGGGCAGCGGGGTCTACGTCCGCCGGCCCGCCGAGCTGCGCCCGATGATCCGTTCCTGGCACACCGGGCGGCTCGGCGGCACCCTGTACGTGCCGGACGAGTCCGGCGAGAGCGCGGGGTCCCGCCGCACCTGCTCCTCCGCCACCGTGCCCGCGCCCAAGGAGATCGCGGAGCGGCTCGGCGTGGCCCCCGACGACCCGGTGATGCGCAGCGAGTACGTCTTCTACAGCGGTCCGGAGCGTCGTACGGTCTCCACCAGCTGGGAGCCGCTGGCCCTGACCGGGGGAACCCCGGTGGTGCTGCCGGAGGCGGGCCCGATGGCGGGGATGGGCGTGGTGGCCCGGATGGCGCACATCGGCGTGACGGTGGACCGCGCGACGGAGGCGGTCACGGCCCGGGCGGTGGCGCCGGAGGAGGCGAAGGCCCTGGGCGTGCCGGCCGGCAGCCCGGTGCAGGCGCTGCAGCGCACCTACTACGCCGGGGACCTGCCGGTGGAGACGGCGGACCTGGTGCTCCCGGCGGGCCGCTTCCAACTGGTGTACGAGTTCCCGGTGGGCTCCGGAACCTGACGCTCCGGACCGGCGGCACCGGCGGCGGCACCGCCCAGCGAGCCACCACCGCACGGAGCCCGATGTGGACGAGTATGTGCCCTGGTCACTGCCACGACCGCGAGGACGGAGCACACACGATGGCGGCATCCGGCACGGCGACGGACCTGGCGTCGGTCTACCGCGACCTCCACGCACACCCCGAACTGGCCTTCCAGGAGACCCGTACCGCCGCGATCGTCGCCGGCCGGCTCCGCGCGCTGGGGTACGACACGACCACCGCCGTCGGGCGGACCGGGGTCGTCGGCGTGCTGCGCAACGGCGACGGACCCACCGCCCTCCTCCGCGCCGACATGGACGCCCTCCCCGTTGGGGAACGGACCGGCCTGCCCTACGCCAGCACCGCGCACGGCACCGACGGCGCCGGCGAGGCGGTCCCCCTCATGCACGCCTGCGGCCACGACATGCACGTCACCTGTCTCCTGGGCGCGGCCGCCGAACTGGCGGCGCGCCGCTCCACCTGGCGGGGCACCGCGCTGCTGGTGTTCCAGCCCGCCGAGGAGACCGGCGACGGTGCCCGGGCCATGGTCGACGACGGTCTGTACGAACGCTTCGGCCGGCCCGCCGTCGTCCTGGGCCAGCACGTCGCTCCGCTGCCGGCCGGACTCCTCGGGCTGCACCCGGGGCCGGCCTTCGCCGCCTCCGACTCCCTGACCGTCGTCCTGCACGGACGGGGCGGACACGGGTCCCGGCCGGAGGCGGCCGTCGATCCCGTGCTCATGGCGGCGGCCACCGTGATGCGCCTCCAGGGCATCGTCTCCCGGGAGGTGGCGGGCTCCTCGACGGCCGTCCTGACCGTCGGCGCCCTGCACGCCGGCACCCGGGGGAACATCATCGCCGACCGGGCCGAACTCCAGCTCAGTATCCGCACCTTCGACACGGCCGTACGGGACACCGTCCTGGCCGCCGTCGAGCGCGTGGTCCGGGCCGAGGCCGCCGCGTCGGCGGCCCCGCGCGATCCCGAGACCGTCCTCACGCAGTCCTTCCCCGCCGTGGTGAACGACGCCCGGGCCGCCGCGCTCGTCGAACGCGCCTTCACCGCCGGCCTCGGCCCCGGCCGGGTCGTCGACCCCGGGCCCGTCACCGGCAGCGAGGACGTGGGCATCCTCGCCACCGCCGCGGACGCGCCCTGCGTCTACTGGCTGCTCGGTGGCGCCGACCCCGCCCCCTTCGCCTCCGTCAGGGATCCCGAAACGCTCAAGGAGATCACCCGCGGACTGCCCTCGAACCACTCCCCCCACTACGCGCCCGTCATCGAGCCCACCCTCACGACGGGCGTCGGCGCCCTCGTCACCGCGGCCCGCGCCTGGCTGCCCGTACCGTCCTGACCGCCCCGGCCGCCCTCTGCGGGGGCGCGGCGCGGCGGCCCAGCGCGGCGGCCCGGCGCGGCGGCCCGGC
>NZ_JAVRHI010000032.1:0-12461 GCF_034105845.1 Streptomyces sp. CRN 30
ACGACGAGGCGCGCGACGGCTTCGCCGCCCGGCTGGCGGACGCCGTCGGCGCCACCGCGGTGGGCGAGGCGGCGGAACGGGCCTGGCTGCGCAACGCGAACCGGGCGTGCGGCACGCCCTGGCTGCGGCTGTGGCGGTGGCTGCAGAACCGCCGGGAGCCCCCGACCGGGCGGCTGTGCGTCCCGGCGCCCGAGGACGAGGAGGCCACCGCCCGGCAGCGGGTCGAGCAGGCCGTGCGCGTGCTGTCCGAGCGGGCCGCCACGGGGCTGCCCGGGCCCTGGGCGCTGGCCGTGCGGGAAGCGGCGCTGCGCGGGTGCGAGGGGCTGCCCGAGGCGCTGGACGAGCTGACGGCGAAGACCGGGAAGCCGCGGGGGCGGCCGCCGCGGCCGGGCTGGTGGCCGGTGGCGGTCCTGGCCCAGGCGTCCATGACGATCCTGCAGGTCGTCGGCGGGCTCTGGCTGGTGGGGCAGATCATCGGGGTGCTGCCGCCGAACCTCGGGTCGCCCGCGTTGCTGATGGCGACCGGCATCGTCGGCGGTCCGGTCGTCGAGTGGGGCAGCAGACTGGCGGCGCGCGGTCCGGCCCGGCGGTACGGACTGGAGGCGGAGGTCCGGCTGCGGGAAGCGGCCGGCGGGTGCGGGCGGGCCCGCGTACTGGAACCCGTCGCGGCGGAACTGTCGCGGTACCAGGAGGTGCGGGAGCAGTACGGGCGGGTGCTGGGAATGCCCACGGCCGTGCGGTGAGCGCGGCGGCACACGCGCCGGCACGGGTGTCTTCACCCTTCCGTGTGACGGAGTTCTTCCCAGGTCAGGGGTTGTGCACAGGGCCCGGCGGACCCGGCCCGGAGGCGGCAGTCTGATCCCGCGGCGGCCGTGGCGGACGTGGTCCGCGCCGGACGCAGCCGTACGGGACGGTCCCGTGCGCGTGTCCGTCCGGCCCCGGCGCCGGGCGCGGGAGGGGTTCGTGATGAACGAGACGACGTTGTGCGTGGTGGGGAACGTGGCCACCAGGCCGGTGTGCAAGGAGACGGCCCTCGGCACCTCGGCCAGGTTCAGGCTGGCGGTGACGGCGCGGTACTGGGATCGCGAGAAGAACGAGTGGACGGACGGGCACACCAACTTCTTCACGGTGTGGGCCCGGCGCACGCTCGCGGCGAACGTGGCCTCGTCGGTGTCGGTGGGCGACCCGCTGGTCGTCCAGGGCCGGCTGAGGGTGCGCACCGAGCGGACGGAGGAGGGCGAGAGCCGCACCTGGGCGGACGTCGACGCGACGGCGATCGGGCACGACCTCGCCCGCGGCACGTCGGCGTTCCGCCGCAACGCCAGGGAGGCCAGGAGCGCCCCGGCGGAGGCGGACCCGGGTACGACGGCGGAGCCCAACTGGGAGACACCGACCGCGAGCCGGCCGGACGCGACCCCGCAACGGCCCCTCGCCGGCGCGGTGGTGACCTGACGTCGGATCCCGGTCCGGCTGGCCTGATCGGGAGGCGGCCCGTCGGGGCGAACGTGGTGGACGCGCCCCCTGCGGCGCTCGACGAGCGCAGCTCAGCACGTGTGTGAACGGTCTGTGCAACCGATAACGATTCCGATTCGGATCAGCCGTCCGGCCTCGGGACCGGGAAGAACGGTCCGCCGCTCTCCTTAGGATGCCGGGCAAAGCTCATGGGGCTGTTGATGCCGGTGAGGGAATCGCGCCGCCGCAGCAAAGGGTCCAGCTCGAAGGGAAGTCCTGTGTTTTCTACGCTCTCCGCGCCGGCCGCGCGCAGACGGGGCGCCGCCCGCCTCGCCGCGGTGACGCTGGCGTCCGGGATCGTCGTCGCCGGCACGGTCGCCACCGCGGGCACGGCCGTCGCCGAGGAGGCCCCCCAGAGCCCCGGCGGCGCGACCGCCACGTCGGGCGGCCTGAAGACGTACGGGGCCGCCGTGGTCCGCGAGGACGGCGAGGAACTGCCGCTCTCCGCCGGGCTCTTCGAGATGTCCGTCGAGGGCGGCGGCACGCTGCACACGTACTGCGTCGACCTGTACACCCCGACGCAGCGGGACGCCAGGTACCAGGAGACCCCCTGGAGCGGCACGTCGCTGAGCGGCAACGAGGACGCGGGCAAGATCCGCTGGATCCTGCGGAACTCCTACCCGAAGGTGAACGACCTCGCGGCCCTGGCCGACCGGGCCGGGGCGGCCGGCCTGACCGAGCAGGACGCGGCGGCCGGCACCCAGGTGGCCATCTGGCGCTACTCGGACGGCGCCGACGTGAGCGCGGTGAACCCGCGGGCCGAGAAGCTCGCGGACTACCTGGAGGACAGCGCGCGGACGCTGGCGGAGCCGAAGGCGTCCCTCACCCTCGACCCGCCGGCGGTCTCCGGCCGGGCCGGCGAGCGCCTCGGCCCGGTCACGGTCCACACCGACGCCGACTCCGTGACGGTGACGCCGCCCGCCGACGCGGTGGCCGACGGGGTGCGCGTCGTCGGGGAGGACGGCGAGGCCGTGACCACCGCACGCGACGGCAGCGAGCTGTACTTCGACGTGCCCGAGGACGCCGCGGACGGTTCGGCCGCGCTGACGGTGCAGGCCTCCACCACCGTCCCCGTCGGCCGCGCCTTCGCCTCGGAGACCCGCAGCCAGACGCAGATACTCGCCGGTTCCAGCGAGTCCACGGTCTCCGCGACGGCCACCGCGAACTGGGCGACGACGGGTGCGGTACCCGCGCTGTCCGCCGAGAAGAACTGCGCCGAGGGCGGCGTGGACATCACGGCGGCCAACCACGGCGACGAGCCCTTCACCTTCGAGCTGGTGGGCACCGAGCACACCGTCGCCGCGGGCGCGACCGAGACGGTGACGGTTCCGGTGCAGGAGGACCAGGCGTACGACTTCACCATCACGGGACCGAACGGCTTCGAGCAGCGGTTCAGGGGCGTGCTCGACTGCGCGACCGCGACCGAGACCAGGGCCGGTGAGGACGGGACCACGGTCCAGACGCTCGACGAACCCACTCCGGTCACGGCGGCCGCCCCCGTCGGCGGCGGCACCGACCTCGCCGAGACCGGCAGCTCCGGGGCGACCGTCCTGATCGGTGGCGCGGCCATCGGGCTCGTCGTGATCGGCGGTGCCGCGCTGATCCTCGTCGGCAGGAAGAAGGCACCCGCGCAGGAGTGAGGCGCGGGGACGGGACGTCCGTTCCTTGACAACTCGACAGCGAGTGACCGCGCGGTGACCCACGCGAGTGACGCGGCCCCGGTACGCCACCCAGGCGCCCGGGGCCGCGTCCTTTCCGGGCGGCGGCCGCCCGAGGACCCCGAGGCTCCGGTTTCCGTCGGAGGGTGGCCGTGCGGCAAGATGGGTGGTACTGCCCACTGCCGTATATCAAGCTGCCGGACGGTTTCTCTTGGCTGAGTACATCTACACCATGCGCAAGGCGCGCAAGGCGCACGGCGACAAGGTGATCCTTGACGACGTCTCGCTGAACTTCCTCCCCGGCGCGAAGATCGGTGTGGTCGGTCCGAACGGTGCCGGTAAGTCCACCATCCTCAAGATCATGGCCGGTCTCGAGCAGCCCTCGAACGGTGACGCGTTCCTGGCGCCCGGCGCCAGCGTCGGCATCCTGCTCCAGGAGCCCCCGCTGAACGAGGAGAAGACCGTCCTGGAGAACGTCCAGGAGGGTGTCGCCGAGGTCAAGGGCAAGCTCGACCGGTTCAACGAGATCGCCGAGCTGATGGCGACCGACTACTCGGACGCGCTGCTCGAGGAGATGGGCAAGCTCCAGGAGGAGCTGGACCACGCGAACGCCTGGGACCTCGACGCCCAGCTGGAGCAGGCCATGGACGCCCTGGGCTGCCCGCCCGGCGACTGGCCCGTCGTCAACCTCTCCGGTGGTGAGAAGCGCCGCGTCGCGCTCTGCAAGCTGCTCCTCGAGGCGCCCGACCTGCTGCTCCTCGACGAGCCCACCAACCACCTCGACGCCGAGTCCGTGAACTGGCTGGAGCAGCACCTCGCCAAGTACGAGGGCACCATCGTCGCCGTCACCCACGACCGGTACTTCCTGGACAACGTCGCCGGGTGGATCTGCGAGGTGGACCGCGGCCGCCTGCACGGCTACGAGGGCAACTACTCCAAGTACCTGGAGACCAAGCAGACCCGTCTGAAGGTCGAGGGCCAGAAGGACGCCAAGCGCGCCAAGCGCCTCAAGGACGAGCTGGAGTGGGTCCGCTCCAACGCCAAGGGCCGCCAGGCCAAGTCCAAGGCCCGTCTCGCCCGGTACGAGGAGATGGCCGCCGAGGCGGAGAAGATGCGGAAGCTGGACTTCGAGGAGATCCAGATCCCGCCGGGCCCGCGCCTGGGCAACGTGGTCGTCGAGGTGAACAACCTGCACAAGGCCTTCGGTGACAAGGTCCTCGTCGACGACCTGTCCTTCACACTGCCGCGCAACGGCATCGTGGGCATCATCGGTCCGAACGGCGCCGGCAAGACCACGCTGTTCAAGATGATCCAGGGCCTGGAGGAGCCGGACTCCGGTTCCATCAAGGTCGGCGACACCGTCAAGATCTCCTACGTCGACCAGTCCCGCGAGAACATCGACCCCAAGAAGACGCTGTGGGCCGTCGTCTCCGACGAGCTGGACTACATCAACGTCGGCCAGGTCGAGATGCCCTCGCGCGCGTACGTCTCCGCGTTCGGCTTCAAGGGCCCGGACCAGCAGAAGCCGGCCGGTGTCCTCTCCGGCGGTGAGCGCAACCGCCTGAACCTGGCGCTGACCCTGAAGCAGGGCGGCAACCTGCTGCTCCTCGACGAGCCGACCAACGACCTCGACGTCGAGACCCTGTCCTCCCTGGAGAACGCGCTGCTGGAGTTCCCGGGCTGCGCCGTGGTCGTCTCCCACGACCGCTGGTTCCTGGACCGCGTGGCGACCCACATCCTCGCCTACGAGGGCGAGTCCAAGTGGTTCTGGTTCGAGGGCAACTTCGAGTCGTACGAGAAGAACAAGATCGAGCGGCTCGGCGCGGACGCGGCCCGGCCGCACCGTGCCACCTACAAGAAGCTGACCCGGGGCTGATCTTGCGGCACATCTACCGCTGCCCGCTGCGCTGGGCGGACATGGACGCGTACGGCCACGTCAACAACGTGGTCTTCCTCCGCTACCTGGAGGAAGCCCGTATCAACTTCCTGTTCCGCCCGGAGAGGGACTTCCAGCAGGGGTCCGTGGTGGCGCGCCATGAGATCGACTACAAGCGCCAGCTCGTCCACCGGCACACCCCGGTGGACATCGAGCTGTGGGTCACGGAGATAAGGGCGGCGTCGTTCACGCTCGCCTACGAGGTCAAGGACCCGGACCAGGTCTACGTCCGGGCGTCGACGGTGATAGTGCCGTTCGACTTCGAGGCGCAGCGCCCACGCCGCATCACCGCCGACGAGCGGGAGTTCCTCCAGGAGTACACGGACGACGGCGCCGCGGGCGCCGATCGTGACGGGGACGAGGCCGTCGCGGCATGACGGTGCTCCACCTCGCCGACGCCGGGGAGGCGGCCGACCTGGCCGCCTTCCTCGGGCGGCTGATCCACTACGACCGCGCGGCAGCGGTGCGCCTGCAGGCGGCCGGGACGAAGCTCGCGGTGTTCGGGCGGCCGCCGTCGTTCGAGGTCCTCGCGATCCGGGCGGCGCGGCTGGCGCAGCCGTACGGGTCCGGGCTCGACGATCGCCTCGACGTGACCGTGTCGGCCGGTGAGCTCCTGGAGTCCGTGGACGAGTCGGCGGCCACCGCGGTCGTGCCCGCCGCGGTCACCGGGCCGCCGTGGGCCGGGGTGCTGCCCCCGCGCGGCGGCTGGCGGCCGGAGCCCGGGCTGCCGGAGCCGGACGCCGTCCGCACCCTGGTCGCCGCCGTGGTGGCGGAGTTCCGCTCGCGTACGGGACAACTGGCGCCCGAGCGGCGCACACGGGCCGAACTCGACAGCATCGGGCGGGAGATCTGGTCCCGGACGATCGGCGCCACCGGCCTCCCGGTGCGGGCCGCGCACGCGGCGCAGGCACTGGGCTTCCTCCGGCCGCGCCGCGCGACCGCCTCCGGCGCCTCCGGCTCCGCTGGCGACGCGGGTGAGTTGGGGCTCTTCTCGTCGGGGGCGTGGCTGAGGCTGCGCACACCGTACGGGTCGGTCGCCGTGCGCCGGGCGGGGCTGGGTGCCCTGGACGTCAGCGTGCGCCGCTGACGGCTGACGGTCAGCCGGTGGTCCCGCCGTCGGGCCGGACACCGATGTGGTCCCGTTCCAGCTCCAGGCCAGGCGAGCGCGCATGCCCGGCGCCTCGGTGTACTCGTGTTCAGTCCTGCGTGTTGACCATGGAGGCGGCCGCGTACGTCAGGTAGTTCCACAGTGTCCGCTCGTGCTCCTCGGAGAGGCCGAGCTCGTCGACGGCCACCCGCATGTGCTTCAGCCAGGCGTCGTGCGCGGCCCGGTCGACGGTGAACGGGGCGTGGCGCATCCGCAGGCGGGGGTGGCCGCGGTTCTCGCTGTACGTGGTGGGGCCGCCCCAGTACTGGATGAGGAAGAGCCGCATCCGCTCCTCGGCCGGGCCCAGGTCCTCCTCCGGGTACATGGGCCGCAGCAGGGGGTCCTCGGCGATGCCCTCGTAGAAACGGCGCACCAGACGCCGGAAGGTCTCCTCGCCGCCGACCTGCTCGTAGAAGGACTGCTCCGCAAGCTCGCCGCGCCGTATCTCTCTCACACCTCCATCGTCTCAGACGGGAGGGCGGAGGACTCAAGGCTTAGGACCGGGCGGCTCGCCGCGGGGCGTGGCACGCAGCACAGTGGAGTCATGGGCATGCACGCGCTCGGCCACGGTCCGGAGGACCTCGCGGCCCAGGCCCGCGCCGCCATGGTGCGCGAGATCGAGGCGAGCGGGGCGTTCGACGACGACCAGGTCTGGCGGGATGCGTTCGCGTCGGTCCCGCGCCACCTCTTCGTGCCGTACTACTTCATCGGCGTCCTCGGCGGCTACGAACGGCTGTGGGGCGAGGACCGCGACCGGCGCCGCCGCGAACGCTGGCTGCGCGGTGCGTACGCCGACGCCCCGCTCGCCACCCGGGTCCGTGACGGTGAGCTGATCTCCTCCAGCAGCCAGCCCTCACTGATGGCGAAGATGCTGGTGGAACTGGCCGTGGAGGACGGCCATCGCGTCCTGGAGATCGGTGCCGGCACCGGGTACAACGCCGCTCTGCTCGCCCACCGCCTCGGGGACGACCTGGTCACCACGATCGACCTGGACCCCGACCTCACCGAGGGGGCACGCCGGCACCTGGACGCAGCCGGGTACCACCCCGTCGTCCTCACCGGTGACGGAGCGCGCGGAGTGCCCGAACGTGCCCCGTACGACCGGATCATCGCGACCTGCGCGCTGCCCTCGATCCCGCGCGCCTGGGTGGCGCAGTGCTCCCCGGGCGCCCGCATCCTGACGCCGCTGGCCACGGGGCTGGTCACGCTGCGGGTACGGGACACCGGGCACGCCGAAGGGCGGTTCCAGCACACGCCGGCGTACTTCGTGCCGCTGCGCGGAGGCGGCGAGGGGACGGAGCCGGGCCGCCCGCAGCTGGGCGGACTGCCGCGCAGGGCCAGGGAGAACGAACTGTTCCGGTTCCTGTTCACCCTGGCCGCGGGCAGTCTCGACCCGTACGAGGCCCTCGCCCTCTTCGACCGTGAGGACCACCCGGTGCGCGAGCGGTACGGGATCACCGTCAGCGGTGGGCGCGCGTGGGCGTGGCTGGACGACCCGGAGGGGCCGTACGCGTGGGCCCTGCCGTGAGCCCGTGAGCTCATGAGCCCGTGAGCTCATGAGCCCCTGAGCCGCGTACGCGCCCTGCCGCGTCGCGCGGGACCGGGAGGTCAGCCGCGCCGGATCGTGATCGTCGTCCACGCGCCCACGTGCACCCGGTCCCCGTCCTGCAGGGGAACCGGCACGAAGGGCTGGATGGGCTCCTCCGAGTGGTTGACCGTGGTCCCGTTCGTGGAGTTCTGGTCGACGACCGCCCAGCTGCCGTCCGGCTGCTGGACCAGGACCGCGTGCTGGTGCGAGACGCCCGGGTCCTCCGGCGGGACCGCCAGGTCGATGTCGGGGGTGTCACCGGTGGAGTGCCGGCGACGCCCGATGGTGATCTGGTTGCCGGTCAGGGTGCGCCGCTGCTCCGGGGAGTACGCGGGCAGGTTGAGCCCCGCGGCCTCGGGCCCCGAACGCTGCATCATCGACATGAAGTAGTCGCGGTCCGGGCCGATCGTCGCCGTCCAGGTCGCGGGCTGCTGCGGGTACCCCGGACCGGGCGGCGCCTGGGTGCCGCCGGGCTGCGGGTACCCGTAACCGCCAGGACCCTGGCCCTGGTTGCGGCCCTGATTCTGCGCGTGGCCCTGCGGGGACCCCTGGGGGTGCCCCTGCGCGGGTCCTGAGGGTCCACCCGGGCCGCCAGGACCACCGGGGCCACCCGGCCCCGACGGCGGCGGCGTGATCACCCAGTCGTCCTCCGCGGCCCCGAAGGGCGGCCCGCCACGCTGCGGGGCTCCACCGGGGCCACCGGGCCCGCCCGGCCCGGGGTGGCCCGTCTCGCGCGGGAAGGCCGGCGGAGCGGGCGGCCCCGCCTGCTGGAACGCCTGCGGCAGACCGGGGGCCCCGGGGCCACCCGGACCGGAGGGTGCACCGGGTCCACTGGGGCCACCAGGCCCAACGGGTCCATTGGGCCCACCGGGCTGCGGCGGACCCGGTCGCGACGGATCACCGAATCCCGGCGGCGGACCACCCTGCCCCGACGGACCACCAGGACCACCGGGACCGCCCGGGTCACCCGGACCCGACGGGCCACCAGGCCCACCGGGTCCACCGGGTCCACCGGGCCTGGACTGGTCGCCGAAGGGAGCGCCCGGACGCGACTGGTCACCGTACGGCCCACCGGGCCGGGACTGGTCGCCGAAGGGACCGCCCGGACGCGACTGGTCGCCGAACGGTCCGCCCGGCCTGGACTGGTCGCCGAAGGGCGGCCCGGGCGGGATCGGCTCCGCGGGCCGGTTCACCTGCGAGGGCCGTGAGCCCTGGTACTCGTACGCGTCGTCACCGTAGGAGGGTTGCCCCGGCGGCTGGAAACGGAGCGCCGGATTCGGGCCACCGGGTCCACCGGGCCCACCCGGTCCACCATGTCCTCCAGGGCCACCGAAAGCGCCAGGCCCGGGCCCAGGACCCCCGGGGCCCTGACCCATGGGCCCCTGAGGCCCCCCGGGTCCCGCCGGACCGCCCGGTCCTCCCGGCCCACCGGGCCCGGAGGTCGAAGGACGGGGCGCGGCCGGGGTGTACGTGGTGGCCGTGTTGGTCAGGAAGTTCCACCGGCACTCCTCGCAGAACGGCGCGCCGCCCTCACGGGGCGTGCGGCACTGCGGGCAGAGCTCCGGCTCGTAGTCGGGTGCGCCGCCCAGGTGCGGCGGGCGTCCGCCCGCGGTGGGCGGCGGCTGGGAGGAGCCGGGCGGCGGATAGCCGTAGCCGGGGGCCGGGGGTGGCGGCGGAGGCGGCGGGGGTACGGCACCGGGCATGCGGTGACCGCAGACCTCGCACCAGTCGTCGGAACCCGACTGGTGTCCGTTCGGGCAGGTCGGCATGTCGGCGCGTCCCCCTTTCCTCTCCGGCCGTTCGGCCGGTTATTTCGGCCACGGTGGGCCAGTGTGACCGGTTTTGTCCAACCTCTGGTGAGGTCGGCCTCGCTGTTTTCGCTACTGCTACCGCTACCGCTACTGCTGCTTCTTCACACGAACGGTCTTCGTCGACCGGGTCTCGAGAGTCATCTCGTCGGCCTCCGCGACCTTCGCTTTCAGTCGCACAGTACCTGCCGCGGCGTCGACCACGTCCACCACCTTCGCGAGCAGTTTCGCAGTATCGGCATTGCCCGAGGCGCTCGCGAGCTGAACGGCCCGTCCGAGCTTGGCGGTTGCCCCGTCGGTGTCTCCCGCTTTGCGGGCGTCCAGTCCCTGTTGGATGACTTGTGCCAGTTCCGCCTGGCCCGTGTAGTGCGCGACCTGCGGGTTGATCGAGGTGGAGGCCGCCATGTCGTCGGTCCACACGGCCCGTACGAGACCCTGCGCGCCCAGGTTCCGCACGGAGCCGTCGGGTTCGGGGATCACCAGCGAGACGCGCGCGGCCAGCATCTCCTGGCCGAGGCCGGCGGGCGGCACCTCCACGCACACGTGGTAGTCGCGCGACTCGTCGCCCCACGATCCCGTCGGGTAGTCCCCGGCCCGGGGGCCGGCCTCGGTGCGGCGGCCGGTCAGCTCCACCACCGTGGGGGCCACCTGCTTCACGAACCTGATCGTCGTGCCGACCGGTGTCCACACCCGCAGCGAGACGTCCGCCACCTCCTTGCCCATGGCCTCCTCCATCATCTGCGTGAAGTCGGCGGCCAGGCCCGCCGGGTCGGCGACGATGTCGGCCGTGCCGAGCAGCGCGGACGCGATGCCGGTGACCTCCTTGACCTCCCAGTCGGTGCCGACGCCCCGCGCGTCACAGGTGAAGCGTCCGGCGCAGGCGTCCAGCGTGGCCCTGAGTGCCTCGGGCGACTCGTGCTCGTTGCGGCCGTCGGTGAGCAGGATGCCGTGCCGGATGGCGACGTCCACCGAGGAGAGCAGGCGGTCGGCGAGCCGCAGCCAGGTGCCGATCGCGGTGCCGCCGCCGGCGCTCAGCCTGCGCAGCGCCTGCCTGGCCTGGCCGCGGGTGGTGGCGTCGGCGACGGAGAGCCGGCCGCCGCCCGGGTAGATCTCCTTGGCCACGTGCGTGCCGCCGATCACCGCGAAGTGGACGCCGTCGCGGAGGGTGTCGATCGCGGCGGCCGTCGCGTCCCGGGCGTTGCGCATCTTCGTCGGCGGGTAGTCCATCGAGCCCGAGCAGTCGACCATGATCGCGACGGCCGCGGACGGTCCCTCGCCCGGTGAGTACAGGTGCGGCGCCGTGACCGCGCTGCCGACGGTGCCGCCGCCCGTCGCGCCGACCGTCACGATCGCGTTGACCTCGCGGCCCCCCTCGGGCAGGTACTCGTTCTGGTAGACGTCCATCGAGAACTGCGGCACGTTCGACTTGGAGAAATTGGCCATGCCCTGTCTGCTCCCCCTCGAGGCCCCCCACGGCGACGTGGGGCGATGACGGTGCCCGCGTGAACGGACCGGTCCCCTCCGGTCCCTCGGTCGGCGCCCGCGCCGGCCGTGTCCCCTGGCTGTACGACCGGTCGTGCGACCGGTGGCTGTATGGCCGGCTGTGCGGCCGGCGGTACGACCGGACCTCGCGCCGGCCGTACCGCTCGCGTCGTGGCGGCCGGGACGGCGCCCACGCGGGGTGCCCTCAGGCCGATCCTGCCCCCTGCGGCGCCGCCGGGAACGGCAGCACGGCCACTGTTACGTTGTCGTGGCCCCCGCCGTCGAGGGCGTGGCCCACCAGGACCTGCGCGGCGTGCAGCGGGCGCGCCACCGCGTCGAGGGGGACGGCCTCGGCCATCTCCCGGGGCGACTCGGCGTAGTTCCACAGCCCGTCGGTGCACACCACCACTACACCGGGGCGGTCCGGCTTGAAGGAAGCGGTGTGCGGCTCCAGTTCGTACGCGTCCGCGCCGAGCCAGCCCGTGATGGCGTGGGCGCGTTCGTCGGCGTACGCCTCGGCCTCGCTCATCAGCCCCGTGGCCACCATCTGCGCGGCCCACGAGTCGTCCTCGGTCAGCCGGGCGGCGGGCGCGGTGCGGTCCTCGGGGACCCAGTAGACGCGGCTGTCCCCGACCCAGCCCACCACCAGCAGGGTGGGGGTCACGACGGCGCCGACCAGGGTGCAGGCGGGCGCGTTCTGGTGCGGGGCCTGCTCCTGGACCGTCTCGGGCTCCTCGGCCAGGGAGTCGACGGCCTTGGCGGCGGCGACGATCGCCTCGTGCAGGGCCTGCTGCGGGTGGGTGCCGCGCGGCAGCGCCTCCAGCAGGGCCTCGTTCGCGGCGCGCGAGGCGGCGAGCGACGCGTCGTCGGGGCGGGTGGCGGAGGACACGCCGTCGCAGACGACGGCGACCACCGCGGGCGAGCCGTCGGGCAGCGCGGTGGCGGAGACCGCGAACGCGTCCTCGTTGCGGTGGTGGCGCAGGCCCCGGTCGCTGACCGCGGCCACCGCGGCCAGTTCGCGCTCCATGTGATCGCGCTCACGGGGCTGGGCGTGCCCGCAGTTCTCGCAGTAACCGTCCCCGTCCACCCGCCCCGCGCGGCAGGCCACGCAGGTGCCGGTCCCCGCCGCCGCGGGAGTGGCGGCGGACCCGGTGGTACGCGGGTCGACGGGCTGGGGCGGGTCGACGGGCCGGGGCGGGTTCGACGGGATCGGCGGGACGGGCGGGGCCAGGGGGTACTCGTCCGGCTCGGCCGGCCGGTCCAGCCGTACGCCCGGTGGACGGGCCGGGGCGGACGCGGGGCCGGGCGCGGGGCCGGGCGACGCCGGGGG
>NZ_JAVRHI010000033.1:0-54658 GCF_034105845.1 Streptomyces sp. CRN 30
CGGTCACCTCGGCCGGCTCGCCCAGCGCGTACGCGGCGGCCGCGGCGACCGGGGTGGCGACGTGTGCGCCGAGCGCGGTGAGCACGTCCAGGACACGCGCGCGCAGCGCGCCGCCCGTGTCGGTGTCCGGGAACCGGGCGACGGCGGCGGGCCAGCCGGGCGGCAGGTAGGAGCC
The DNA here is from genome assembly GCF_034105845.1 of Streptomyces sp. CRN 30. Taxonomy (NCBI): domain Bacteria; kingdom Bacillati; phylum Actinomycetota; class Actinomycetes; order Kitasatosporales; family Streptomycetaceae; genus Streptomyces; species Streptomyces sp. CRN 30. Next base: position 176 of record NZ_JAVRHI010000033.1, read on the forward strand.
GACCAGATCGGTGACCACGGTGACGTGGTCCGGCAGCATCTCGGCCGGCCCCGGCAGCACGGTGCCCCGCGGCTCGTGCACGGTGTCGCGCCAGGTCTCGTCGCTGACCACGTGCAACCCCTCGCCCACGGCGGCCTCGACGGCCTCGTGCACCAGTTCGGGCGGCGCGACGGTGGCGGTGGGGTCGTCCGCGACACAGAGCACCAGCAGCCGCGGATCACCGCCCTCCGCGCGCACCCGGCGCACGGTCTCCAGCAGGGCGTACGGGTCCGGGACGCCCCCGCACTCGGCCGGCGTCGGCACGGGGAACGGCGACCTGCCCGACGTCCGGGTCCCCGGCGCCCACCAGGCGGCGCACGGGCGCGGCACCAGGACGTCCCCGCCGACCGCCGTGGTCAGTGCGAGGAGCAGCGCGGGCGCCCCGGGAGCGGCGGCCACCAGGCCGGGCCCGCCGGGCAGGCCCCGGCGTTCGGAGTACCCGCCGGCGGCGTCGAGGAGGTCGGGCCCGCCGCCGACGGGTTCCGCGTCGGGGTGCTCGGCGGCGGCACAGAGCCGGGCGATGAGTCCGGGGAGGACGGGGAACCCCTGATCGGGGAGCGGCGGGCCGTAACGGACGGGGCCGTGCCCTTCCGGATGCGTCCGCCGCCGCATGAGTGCCTCCGCGCGAGTCCCGGTGCGGGTGACGCACCCGCAGCATGCCAACCCGTCCCGTATGGTGCCGGACGCTTCCTGGGCCACTGAGTACCCAGGGATGTGCGTCGTCATGGGCGGCGGCCGAGTTGCGCCCGTCACAGCGTCAGTGGCGGCACGGTGTCAGCGGTGCGCGGAGCGTCCCTTGCGGCGCGGGCGCAGGCGCTGGACGGCGGCACCGAGGGCGCCCGCGACGAGCAGGCCGCCGGCGGCCAGGGCCGGCACGGAGTCGGTGAAGGCACCGCCGCCGCCCGCCTCCACACCGTGGTCCGTCACCGGCGGGCGGGTACCGGACGGGCGCGGGTCGCCGACGCCGTCGCCGTCGCCGTCGCCGTCGCCGTCGCCGTCGTGCGGATGGTCGTCACGGCCGTGGGGTTCCCCTCTGCCATGGGAGTCCCCTCTGCCGGAGGAGTCCCCGGGGGGATCCTCCCTGCCGTCGGGCTGATCCTCTCCGGGGGCGTCCTCGTCGCGCACGTCCTCGCCGTGACCTCCGTCAGGGTCGTCGCCGGGTGGGTTCTCACCCTGCTCGCCCTGCTCGCCCTGCTCGCCCTGCTCGAACAATTCGTCGAGCCCCTCCTCGCCAGGCTCCTCGCCCGGCTCCTCCCCGTACGGATCCGGATCCACGACGGCGTGCGGGGCGGCCCCGGCGGCCGGGACACCCGCGGCGCGCCCGGGTCCCGGTCCGGGGAGGGCGCCGGCGGACAGGGCGGTGACGGACAGGGCGGTCGCCGACAGGACGGCGACGGACAGGACTCGGGCGCTGCGGCGCATGGGCGGAACTCCTTCGGCAGGCTCCGGCTGACTGGGCCCGGGCGCACGGCGGCCGCCGTGCCCCGCGCTCCATCAGAGCCCGCCCGTCGGCGCGCCGCGCGCGGCCGGGCACCATTCGCGCGACGTACGCCCGCCGAGCGGGTGACGGACCACCGCCGGCCCCGTCCTTCGGGACGGGCCTCCCCGTCACCCGGCCAGCAGGACCAGCTCCTCCTCCAGCCCCCGGCCCCGCTTGTCGACGACGGCCGAGGCGACGTCCGTCAGCTTGCGCTGGGTGTGCTGCGAGACGCGGCGCAGCACCGCGAAGGCGGCGTCCGCGTCGCAGCCCAGCACGTGCATGACGATGCCGCAGGCGCGGTCGACCACGGGCCGGGAGCGCAGCGCGGCGCCCAGCTGGTCCAGCTCGGTGAGGGCGGCCCGGTAGGAGCGGTCGCGCAGCAGACAGGCCGCGGCGAGGTCGCCGAGGGTGCGGACGGGCCCGTGCGGGGCGTCCCGCAGGGTGCCGGGCCGGAAGCTGTAGAGGCTGAGCGTGACCGTCAGGTCCGAGCGCCGGAACGGGATGGTGACGCTGGAGCGCAGCCCCGCGTCCAGGGCGAGAGCGCGGTAGTCGGGCCAGCGGTCCTCCCGCAGCAGGTCGGCCGAGCCGACGGGCTCGCCGCGGTCGAGCGCGGCCGGTACGGGTCCGTCGCCGGAGCGGAGCTGGACGGCGAGCAGGGGGGCCAGATCGGGGTGGGTGACCGCCGCGGGCCGGTCCGCTCCGCTTCCGCTCGCGGTGCTGCTCGCCCCGCAGCAGGCGCTGGTGCAGCGGGCGGCCTGTTCGGTGAGTTCGGAGAGCCTCCGTACCGGGAGGGCGGACTCCGGGGGTTCCGGACCCAGACGGCCGACGTACGCGCTTTCCGTCATGTGCACGCCTCCTCTTCGGGCGCGTGCCCGCTCCTTCGCGGCGGAAAACAACGGAGGACGAGCTGGGTCGGACAGGGCCGGATCCCGTCCCTGCCGCCCCGGGTGCGGGCCGTCCGGGTTACGTTCGGGACATGGCGCAGACGGACCGGACGGACGCGTTCGGCGAGGAACTCGCGGACTTCGTACACCGCGTGGCGGAGCTGAAGGCCGCCCGGTCGGTCCCGAGCAGGGAGCTGCCGACCGTGCTGGACGCGGCGATCTTCGAGCTCGACCATGTGGCCGACCGGCTGTGGCCCTGGTACGAACGGCTCTCCGCGTCCCGTACGCCCACCGGGAGCACCGGGGACCGCCAGGAGCTGCGGCTGCTGAAGGAGATCCTCCAACGGCTGCCGCTGCCCGTGGCGCTGGTGGACCGCGAGACGGTGGTGCGCCGGACGAACCCGGCGGCGGGTGCCCTGACCGGGGTGCGGGCGGGGTACGCCACGGGCCGGCCGCTGACCGGGTTCCTGGCGCGCGCCGACCGGGCGGCGTTCCGTACCCAGGCCGCGGCGGTGGCCCGCGGCGAGGGCGACCGCAGCCTCACCGTCCACCTCCAGCAGCGGCCCGCGGCACCGGTGCGGGCGACCCTGACCGCGCTGCGGCCCGCCGACGAACCGCGCCCCGTGGTCCTCGTGGTGCTGCAGCCCGCGGCGCCCCGGTTGCCCGCCGCGGACGTCGAGCGTCCCCCGTCCCCGGTGCCCGACCTCACCGGGGCGGCCCGGCACGCGGCGCTGCTGGACCTGGTGGACGCCATGACCACGGCCCTGCTCGGCGGGCCCGCGGACGGCGCCCTGGAGCGGGCCGCGCTCGTGCTGCACGGGCGGTTCGCGGACTGGGTGGTGGGCGACGTCGGGGAGGGCCAGCTGCGCCGCGCGGTCGTGCTCGGGCCGTCCCTGGAGGAGGCCGCGGCCGTCGCCGCGCAGGATCCGGCGGCGTGTCCGCTCGTCGTCGAGGTGGCCCGAGGCGGCTCCCCGGAGCTGCGGGTGCGGCCGGCCGACCCGGAGGCCTTCGGCCGTGACGCCGCGGGCGCGCCGGTCCTCGTCCGGGCCGACGTCACCTCGCTGCTGTGCGTGGCGCTGACCGCGCCGGACGGCCGGGGGCGGGGCGTGCTCAGCCTGTTCCGTGCGGGCGCCCGGCCGGCGTTCTCCCTGGCCGAGGCCCATGCCGTGGACATGATGTCCCGTCACGTCGCGCTGGCCGTGGGCGCCGTCCCGCGCGCGTGAGGTGCGTGAGGTGCGGGTGCCCCCGCGCGCGGGCACCCGTTCACACCGGGTCCCGCAGCACCTGCTCGCGCAGCCGGTCGCAGCAGCGGCTGATCAGCCGGGAGACGTGCATCTGGGAGATGCCCAGCTGCTCGGCGATCCGGCTCTGCGTCATGTCGTTGAAGAAGCGCATGTAGAGGATGGCGCGCTCGCGCTCCGGCAGGGCCGCGAGCCGGGGCCTGACCGCCTCCCGGTCGACGACGGTGTCGAGCGCCGGGTCGGGCGAGCCCAGGGCGTCGCCGAGCGAGTAGCCGTCCTCGCTGCCGGGCAGTTCGGCGTCGAGGGAGAGCGCGGTGAAGCTCTCCAGCGCTTCCAGGCCGGCCTGTACGTCGTCCTCGGTCAAACCCGCGTGCTCGGCGATCTCGGAGACGGTGGGCCGCCGGCCGGGGGTGGTCTGGGACAGGTCCTGGCAGGCGAAGCGCACCCGGTTGCGCAGGTCCTGGACGCGCCGCGGCACGTGCAGGGTCCACATGTGGTCACGGAAGTGGCGCTTTATCTCGCCGGTGACAGTGGGGACGGCGTAGCTCTCGAAGGCGTTGCCGCGGTCGGGGTCGTACCGGTCGACGGCCTTGACGAGGCCGAGGGCCGCGACCTGACGCAGGTCCTCGTAGCTCTCGCCCCGGCTGCGGAACCGTCCCGCGAGCCTCTCGGCCATGGGCAGCCACGCCTTCACGAGGCGCTCGCGGAGGTCGTCGCGCTCCCGGCCCGGGGGCAGCGTGGCGAGCCGGCGGAAGGCCGCCGCGGTGTCGGGTGCGTCGTCGTGGGGGTGCCTGGCGTGTGCGTGAGTACGCATGGTGCGTCGCAACTCCCTCGAGGGGTGCTCTGGGGTGGACGGTCACCGCGGAAGCGCGCCCGTGAGCGGCGGGGCACACCCGTGGCGGCGGTGTGCCGCTCCCACGGACGTGCCTCCGGTCCGAAGCACTGGGAGTGCGCCTGCCCCGGGGTGTGCCGGGCAAACGCCCCGGCGGGTTTTCCGGCGGGCGGGCCGGGCTGTCGGCCGACCCGATCCACCCGGAGTACGTCGCCCACGTCCTCGACCCGCTGCTGCCCGGCGACGCGATCGTGACCGCGGACTCCGGTTCGACGGCCGACTGGTACGCACGCCACGTGACCCTGCGGAACCGGATGCGGGGCTCCCTGTCGGGGACGCCGGCGTCGATGGGCTGCGCGGTGCCGTACGCGATCGGCGCGGAGTTCGCGCACCCGGACCGTCCGGTGGTCGCGCCGGCCGGGGGCTGGAGTTCACCGCCGCGTCCCTCCTGAAGGGCGACGCGGACCGGGGGCCGGTGGTGCGGTCGGGCTTCAAGGTGCAGGAGTCACTACCGGGGCGGGAGAAGGGCAGGAAGAGGAGCTGTGAGAACACCGCCTGAGGGCGCGTGCCGCATCCCCGGCCGGCGGATCCGGTGTCGGCACGGACCTCACGGGTACGCGGTCGCCACCTGAGATTGTCTGGAGCCTGGAGCGAGAGATGCAGCGAGGCAGTGACCGGCTGAACGTCCACCGCGACGACGAGATGAAGCACGAACTGCAGGGCCTGCTCCGGTCCGGCCACCCCACGCGCACCGAGGAGTGGCACGACCCGGAGCCGACCGCCGAGGACGACCCCCAGGTCTGGCAGAACCCGGTCGCCCCGGGCCGCAGCCCGTCCGCCCCGATGGAGGCGGTGCGCCTGGAACTGGCCCGCGCGCTGGGCCGTACCTCCTTCCCCGCGGACCCCCGTGAGCTGGTCGGCGTCCTGCGCGACAAGCGTGCCCCGGACGCCCTCGTCGAGGCCGTGGAGCGGCTCCCGGAGGACGAGCGGTACGCCACCGTGCACGCACTCGCGGAGGCCGTGGTGGGGATGACCGAAGGCGCCGGTTCCTAGGGTCCGGCCGGACGGCTCCCCGGGGTCCGAGCGGACGACGGGCGACCGTGAGGCATGACGGCCCCGCTCCCGGGTACTGCGGCGACGTCACTTACGACTGCCGAGCACGTGCGCGACGCCGATGCGTCGGGCGTGCGGACACCCAGCGCGGGCACGCGAGAAGGAGAGGCCACGACCATGGCTGACTACGTCAGGGAGGTCATGACGCCCGGGGTCGTCACGGTCCGCCCGGACGCCTCGCTCGTCGAAGCGGCGCAGCTGATGCGGGCCCAGGACATCGGTGACGTCCTCGTCACGGTCGACCACCGGCTCGTCGGGGTGCTGACCGACCGCGACATCACCCTGCGCGCCGTCGCCGACGGCGCCGACCCGCTGACGGTGAGCGCCCAGGCCGTGTGCACGCCGAACCCGGTGGTCGTGGGACCCGACGACGCGGTCTCCGCCGCGGTCGGGCTGATGCGTGACCACGCCGTACGGCGGCTGCCGGTCGTCGAGGACGGTCACCCGGTGGGCATGGTCAGCCTCGGCGACCTGGCCCTGGCGGGCGACCCGGACTCGGCCCTCGCGGACATCAGCCGGGCCGCACCGGACGGCTGGCCGGGCGGGGGCCCCGCGTGACCGTGGACCGGAACGAGAAGAAAAGCGCCGGGCGGGCCGGGGTCCCTGCGGACCCGCCCGCCCGCGCGCACCGAAAGGACAGTGAACAAGCATGCGTATCGCGTTTCTGACCGCCCCCGAAGGCGTCGAGCAGGTCGAGCTCACCGAGCCGTGGAAGGCCGTGACCGACGCGGGCCACGAGCCGGTGCTGGTGTCGACGGACTCCGGTGAGGTGCAGGGCTTCCACCACCTGGACAAGGCGGACACGTTCCCCGTGGACCAGGTGGTGGGCGAGGTCTCCGCGGCGGACTTCGACGGGCTCGTCCTGCCGGGTGGCGTGGCCAACCCGGACTACTTGCGGACGGACGAGAAGGCCGTCGCCTTCGTCGCCGCCTTCTTCGAGCAGGGCCGGCCGGTCGCGGCGATCTGCCACGCCCCCTGGACGCTGATCGAGGCGGACGTCGTGCGCGACCGGACGCTGACCTCCTGGCCGAGCCTGCGCACCGACCTGCGCAACGCGGGCGCCGAGTGGGTCGACGAGCAGGTGAAGGTCTGCGACGGCGGCGCCAACAAGCTGGTCACCAGCCGCAAGCCCGACGACCTCAAGGCGTTCTGCGACACCCTGCTGCAGGTCTTCACCGAGGAGTCGTCCCGCCGCGACGGCTGACGGCCCGGTTCACGGCCGCCGCGAGGGGTTTCCCCTCCGCGGCGGCCGTCGTCGTGCCGCCGCGGGGGCGGACGGCTCACTCCTCCGCGTCACGCTCCCGGGCACCCGCACGCGTACGGCCGGCCGCCACGAGGCGGTGCGGGTTGCGCCGGAGGTACTCGCCCTCCAGCTCCGCCGTGCGCTCGTCGTGCACCCGCAGCGCGTCGTCCGAGCCGTACAGGAACGTGTCGTGCCGGGTGCGGTGGATCGTCTCCAGCTCCTTCATCAGCTGCTGGTCGTCCAGCTGACGGGGGTCGACTCCGGTCATCGTGGTGTCCCGCTCGTCGTGTTCCTTCATGCGGTCCGGGTACCCGCCCCCCGGCAAGCGTTACCCGAGCGGCCTCCGGGAGGGAGCCATGGATCTCGCCTTTCTCGACCCCCTGTACGAAGACACGGGACCCTGGGCCTCCGTGTACGTCGACCTCTCCCGGCGCACGGAGAACATGGTCCACGAGCGGGAACTGACGGCCGAGGCCCTGTCCCGGCAACTCGCCGAACAGGGCGCGGACGAGCGCACGTGCCACGCCGTGCGCGACGCGGTGCACGACCTGCGCCACTCCTCCGACGCGCACGGACGCGCCCTGTTCGCCCGCGACGGCCGGGTGCTGCTCGATCCGCCGCTGGCCCGGCGCCCGGCGGGCGGCAGCACCGCCCACTGGGCACCGCTGCCGCACACCGCGCCGCTGCTGGAGCTGGCGGGCGAGGACCCGGTGTGCGTGGTGGCGTACGTCGACCGGCGGGGCGCCGACCTCGAGCTGCGCAGCGGCGCGCTGGGCAGCCAGGACGCGGGCACGGTCACCGGTGAGCAGTGGCCGCTGCACCGTACGCACACCAACGCCTGGTCGACGAAGCACTTCGAGCTCAAGGTGGAGAACACCTGGGAGCAGAACGCGGCGGAGATCGCGCAGGCGCTCGCCGCGTGTCAGGAGGAGACCCGGGCGGACCTGCTGATCCTGGTCGGGGACGTCCGGGAGCGGCGGGCGGTGCACGAGCGGCTGCCGAAGCACCTGCGGGGCCGCGTGATGGAGACGGACCACGGCGCGGGCAGCAGGCTGCTGGACGACGACGTGGAGCGCATCCGTGCCGAGCACGTGTGGCGGCGGGCCGGGGACGAGCTGGACCGCTTCCTGGCCGCGCGGGATCCCGGCGCCGACGGCCGCGCCGGAGCGGTGGAGGGCGTGCCCGCGGTGATCGAGGCCGCCCGTGAGCACCGCATCGAGGAACTGCTGATCCACCCGGACGGCCCGGACGCCCATCGCGAGGTGTGGGTCGGCGAGGACCCGGACCAGCTGGCCGTACGCCGCTCCGACCTGCGGGCCATCGGCGAGGAGCACGCCTGGCCGGCCCGCGCGGACGACGCGCTGCTGCGCGCCGCGGCGGTGACGGGCGCCCCGGCGCTCTCGGTGACGCCGGCCGGGGTGGACGACGCGCCGGTGGGCGGAGTGGGCGCGCTGCTGCGCTGGAAGTGAGCCGCGGGCCGGAACGGCCCGGCGCGCCCCGCCGCGAAGCCCCCGGGACTCCCGGGGGCTTCGGCCTGTTCGGGCTGCCCGCTTCGGCCTGTTCGGGCTGCTCGGAGGCGGCCCGGTGCGGTTTACCGCGCCCGCTCCACCCGCCGCTCGTCCCACACCGGCTCCGCCGTCTCCCGTACGCGGCCGTCGGAGCCGAAGACGAGGTAGCGGTCGAAGGCGCGGGCGAACCAGCGGTCGTGCGTGACGGCGAGGACCGTTCCGTCGAATGCCTCCAGGCCCTCCTGGAGGGCCTCCGCCGACTCCAGGTCGAGGTTGTCCGTCGGCTCGTCCAACAGCAGGGCGGTCACGCCCTGGAGCTCCAGGAGCAGGATCTGGAAGCGGGCCTGCTGGCCGCCGGAGAGCCGGTCGAAGGCCTGTTCGGCCTGGCCCGTCAGCTCGTAGCGCCGCAGCCGGGACATGGCGGCGCCGCGGTCCTGGGCGTGCTCGGTCCACAGGATGTCGAGCAGGGTGCGGCCCTCCAGCTCGGGGTGGGCGTGCGTCTGGGCGAAGTGCCCGGGGACGACCCGCGCGCCTAGCTTCCACTGTCCGGTGTGTGCCACCTCCTCCCCCGCGAGCAGGCGCAGGAAGTGGGACTTGCCGGAGCCGTTGGAGCCGAGCACGGCGACCCGTTCGCCGTAGAAGACCTCCAGGTCGAAGGGTTTCATCAGGCCGGTCAGTTCCAGCCCCGCGCAGGTCACGGCCCGTACACCGGTGCGGCCGCCCTTGAGCCGCATCGTGATGTCCTGCTCGCGGGGCGGCTCCGGCGGCGGCCCGGCCTCCTCGAACTTGCGCAGCCGGGTCTGCGCGGCCTGGTAGCGGGAGGCCAGCTCGTGGCTGATCGTCGCCGCCTGCCGCAGGCTCAGCACCAGCTTCTTCAGCTGGGCGTGCTTCTCGTCCCAGCGGCGCCGCAGCTCCTCGAAGCGGGCGAAACGTTCCCGCCGCGCCTCGTGGTAGGTGGCGAACCCGCCGCCGTGCACCCAGGCGTCCGCGCCCGCCGGGCCGGGCTCCACGCTGACGATCCGCTCGGCGGCGCGGGCCAGCAGCTCCCGGTCGTGCGAGACGAAGAGCACGGTCTTGCGGGTCTCCCCGAGCCGCTCCTCCAGCCAGCGCTTGCCGGGCACGTCGAGGTAGTTGTCGGGCTCGTCGAGGAGCAGCACCTCGTCGGTGCCGCGCAGCAACGCCTCCAGGACCAAGCGCTTCTGCTCGCCGCCGGAGAGCGTGCGCACCTGCCGCCACTGCGCCTTCTCGTACGGCACGCCGAGCGCGGCCGTGGTGCAGATGTCCCACAGTGTCTCGGCCTCGTAGCCGCGCGCCTCGGCCCAGTCGGCGAGGGCCTGCGCGTAACCCATCTGGGCCGCCTCGTCGTCCACGGTCAGGATCGCGTGCTCGGCGGTGTCGACGGCCCGCGCGGCCTCCCTGATCCGGGGCGGCGCCACGGACACGAGCAGGTCCCGTACGGTCGACTCGTCCCGTACGGACCCCACGAACTGCCGCATCACACCGAGCCCGCCGCTCACCGTGACGGTCCCGCCGTGCGGCTTCAGCTCACCGGAGAGCAGCCGCAGCAGGGTGGTCTTCCCCGCGCCGTTGGGTCCGACGAGGGCGACGACACTGCCCTCCCCCACCCGGAAGGACACGTCGCCGAGGAGCGTCCTCCCGTCGGGGAGGTGGTACTCGAGGTGCGCGGCTTCCAGATGTCCCATGGGCACGCATTGTCCGGGGGCCGGTACCGCCCCGCAAACCGTTTAGCGGTGGCGGGCGCCCCGTACCGGCGTCGCGCCGTCCGGGCCCTGGCAGAGAAGGCCCTGCCCGGGGTACCAGTGATCCATGACCGCAGACGTCGACCTCACCGTACGCCCGCCCGGCCCCCACGCCCTCCGCGAGCGTTTCCTCGCCCTCGACTGCCGCCTGTTCGAGGCGGTGGCGACCCGTCACTGGCCGGGCGGGGACCACGTCCTCCCCCGGCTGACCCGCGCCGCGAACCACGGCAAGCTCTGGTTCGCCGTGGCGGCCGGCCTGGCCGTGACCCGGAGCCCGCGGGCCCGCCGGGCCGCCGTCCGGGGCCTGGCCTCGCTCACGCTGGCCTCGGCCACCATCAACACCGTCGGCAAGCGCTCGATCCGCCGGCCCCGTCCGGTCCTGGACCAGGTGCCCCTGGTGCGGCAGCTGAAGCGGCAGCCGATCACCACCTCGTTCCCGTCCGGCCACTCAGCGTCGGCGGCGGCCTTCGCGGCGGGCGTCGCCCTGGAGTCCCGCACCCTGGGCGCCGCGGTGGCGCCGGTCGCCGCCGCGGTCGTGCTCTCGCGGGTGTACACGGGGGTGCACTACCCGAGCGACGTCCTCGCGGGCGCGGCGCTCGGCGTGGGCGCCGCCTACGCCGTGCGCGCCCTGGTGCCGGCCCGTGACCGACTGCCGACGCCCGGGCACCCGCCGGCCGAGGCGCCCGCGCTCACCGACGGGGAGGGCCTCGTCGTGGTCGCGAACCAGGGCGCGGGCAGCGCCGACCGGGTCCGTGCCCTGCGGGACGAGCTGCCGCGCGCCGAGATCGCGGAGTGCGAGCCGCAGGACGTGGCGGTCGCGCTGGAGAAGGCGGCCGCCCGCGCGCGGGTCCTCGGGGTGTGCGGCGGCGACGGCACGGTGAACACCGCGGCCGAGGCGGCCCTGCGCCACGGTCTGCCCCTGGCCGTCCTCCCGGGCGGCACCCTCAACCACTTCGCGGCGGACCTCGGCATCGAGGACGCGCGGGGCCTCGCCCGCGCCGTGCGGGCGGGCGAGGCCGTCAAGGTGGACGTCGGGCGGTTCTCCTCGGGCACGACGGAGGGGATCTTCCTCAACACCTTCAGCCTGGGCGTCTACCCGGAGCTGGTGCGCGAGCGGGAGCGCTGGGAGGAGCGGATCGGCAGCTGGCCGGCCGGGGTGATCGGCGCGCTGCGGGTGCTGCGCGCGGACCGCCATCCGCTGCGGACGCACTTCCAGGGGCGGCCGCATCCCCTGTGGCTGCTGTTCGCCGGCAACGGCGCGTACCACCGCGTGGGCCTCACCCCGGGCCGCCGTTCGGACCTCGCGGACGGACTGCTCGACGTCCGCGTGGTGCACGGTGGCCGCCGTCCGGCCCTGCGGCTGCTGGCGGCCGCCCTGGCCGGTCCGCTGACCCGCTCCCCCGCCCACGCGGCGGTGCGTGTGCCCAGGCTGCATGTGGGGGGCGTCGACCCGGGCACCCTGCTCGCGTACGGCGGTGAGGTCACCGACGTGGAGGCCGACGAGCTGACGCTGAGCAAGCTGCCGGAGGCGCTGACGGTGTACCGGCCGCAGACCTAGTCCACGGAAGGGGAACGGTCATGTCGCAGGCGCGGGAGACCGCCGTCTACACGCACGGGCACCACGAGTCGGTGCTGCGTTCGCACACCTGGCGGACGGCCGCCAACTCGGCGGCCCACCTCCTCGGCGCGCTCGAGCCCGGGATGCGGGTCCTGGACATCGGGTGCGGTCCCGGCACCATCACCGCCGACCTGGCCGAACTGGTCCCGGACGGCCACGTCACCGGTGTCGACCGCGCCCCGGACGTGCTGGAGCGCGCCCGGGCGACGGCCGCGGAGCGGGGCGTGGCCAACATCGGCTTCGCGGTGGCGGACGTGCACGCGCTGCCGTACCCGGACGACACGTTCTGCGTCGTCCACGCCCACCAGGTGCTCCAGCACGTGGGCGACCCGGTGGGCGCGCTGCGCGAGATGGCCCGGGTGACGCGGCCGGGCGGGTTCGTGGCGGCCCGGGACGCGGACTACGCGGCGATGACCTGGTTCCCGTCCGCGCCGGGCCTGGACGACTGGCTGGACCTGTACCGCCGGGTGGCCCGCGCGAACGGCGGCGAGCCGGACGCGGGACGCCGGCTGCGGTCCTGGGCGCTCGCGGCCGGGCTCACCGAGGTCACGGCCGGCTCCGGCACCTGGACCTTCGCCACCGCCGAGGAACGGGCCTGGTGGAGCGGGCTGTGGGCGGACCGGACGCTGGCACCCGCGTACGCCGGGCGCGCCACCGGAGGCGGCCACGCGACGCCGGAGGGGCTGCGGGCGGTGTCCGAGGCGTGGCGGGAGTGGGGGCGGCGGGAGGACGGCTGGTTCTCCGTGCTGCACGGGGAGATCCTGTGCCGGAAATGAAGGCGGCGGGTGATGCCTGATTCAAGGTTTTCGGGTCACACGGAAAGCTGGAGGTGTCATCATGGTTCCCCTTTTGCTCGTTCTGCTTCTTGCCGTGATCCTGTTCGGTCTGGGATTCGTGGTGAAGGCGTTCTTCTGGATCGCCCTGGCCGTCATCGTGATCTGGGCGCTCGGCTTCCTGATGCGGGGCACCAGCGCGGGCGGGTCGCGCGGGCGCTGGTACCGCTGGTAACCGGCTCCTGACCGGTCGACCGCGGGTCAACCGCATACGGAAGTCACGGAAAGGGCCCGACCCGAGATCATCGGGGCGGACCCTTTCCGTGTCGGCCGCGGCGTTCCGCTCTCTCCGGGAGGGAGACCTCACGGCGTTCCACGACCGTCACGCCGGCTCCTCCCCGGCGAAGGAGTAGGGCGCCCAGGGACCGGTGAGTTCGACCCGCAGTCCGGGGGTGTCGTCCTTGGTGCGGTCCACGAGTTCCACGAATTCCTCGGATTTCCCGCGTGGCACCAGATAGGCGGCGTTCATCACGTTCCGGCCGGCCGCACCGGAGAGCGCGGCGTTCTGCGGCGCGTGCACGCGGAATTCCTCGGCCCGGCCCGAGAGCGCCTCGTGCAGTCCGCGCGCGAAACGGTCCGCGTGCCGCCACAGCTCGTCGTGGGACCGCGGCCTCTGACGCCGCTGCCGCAGGTGGTCACGGCCCGGCGTGGCCTGCTCCGCGACGGCGACGGTGGGCCGCTCGGGCGCGGCGGACTCCGTGTCGAGGTACACCTTCACGCCCCACTCGACCCGCCCCTCCAGCCGGTCCAGCGTGCGCCGGAACTCGTCCTCCCGGGCCTCCATCATCGTCCGCAGACCGCTGTCGTCCCGGAACACGGTGCCGAGCCGCAGCGGCAGCGGAGTGGTGACGGTGGTGAGCGCGTCGATGACGCCCTGGTGGGCGCGGGCGGTCACGCCCAGCCAGTCCAGGTCCTCCAGGTGGGCCCGGAGCGGCTCCTCCGCGAAGTCGTCCTCCGGCACCTCGCTGAGCACGGCGACGAGCCCGTGGTGGGACAGGAGCTTCGGCGGCACGCCCGCGACCCCCGTCAGCTGGGCCTGGAGGGCGGCGTCGAAGGGGCGGCAGATGGCGTACACGTAGCGAAGGCCGGTCGTCATGACGGTTCGTTCCTCTCTGACGGCGCGGTCGCGCTCCGGGGAGGCGCCCTCCTGGCTCCGGCCACGGTCCAGGGGGCGCCCTCCCCGCTGCGGCCGCGCTCCAACTCGGCGCGGTGCGCGCGCAGCGCGACGTTCTCACGGGCGAGATCGTCGCGGTGCGCGCGCGAGGACAGCGCGGGATCGGTCTCCCACCAGTCGATCCCCATCTCCTCGGCCTTGTCCACCGAAGCGACGACGGGACGCGCTCTCCTGGTGAGCGGCTACCGGGGGAACGTCATCGCCGGCCGCCGGCCGCGGCCGTCCGGCCGTCGTCCTCGTACTCCTCGTCGTACTCCTCGTCCTCGTACTCCGCCTCCGGCTCCTCCTCGGGCGCCTCCTCACCCTCCTCCGCGTACTCCTCGTCGGCGTACTCGCCGTCCTCCTCGTACTCGCCCTCCTCGGCGGGCTCCTCCTCGTCCTCCTCGGACGCCTCCGGCTGCTCGGTCTCCTCCGCCTCCTCGGACGCCTCGGGCTCGTCGTCGTACTCGTCGGATGCCTCGGCCTCTTCTTCCTCGGCCTCCTCGTGCTCGCCCCGGGGCTCCTGCCCGTCCTCCTCCTGCTCGCCCTGCTCCTGCTGTTCCCGCTCCTCCTCGGCGACGGCGTCCTCGTGGGTGCGGACCACCTCGCCGTCGCGGATCTCGCCGCGCCAGCCGTCCTCGGCCTCGCCGCGCATCATGATGTAACGGGCGAAGTTCTTCAGGTCCAGCCGGGCCCGGCGGCCCTGGGCGCGCCAGATGTTGCCGGTCTTCTCGAACAGGCCCTTCGGGTAGTACTCGATGACCAGGATGACGCGCGTGAGGTTCTCACCGAGCTCGTGGAAGGTGACGACACCCTTCGTGGTGCCCTTGGCGCCCTCGGTCGTCCACACGATCCGGTCGTCCGGCGCCTGCTCCTTGGTGTGCGCCTTCCAGCTCCGGCTCGACCAGAAGATCTTCATCTGCCAGTCGGAGGTCGTGTCGTCGGCGCGGTTCGCGCTCTTCACGCCCTTCGCGAAGGTGCTGAAGGTCTGGTACTGGGTCCACTGGTCGTAGGCGGTGCGCAGCGACACGCCCACGTCGATGGTCTCGATGATGACGGTGGGCTTCTGGCCCGCGCTGCCCTTGTTCTTGCCCTTGCCCTTGCCGCCGCCCAGGTTCTTCAGCGCGCCCATGACGTTGTCCTTGGCGCGCGAGGCGCCGATCTCCACGGCGCTGCGCAGGGGGCCCTTGCCCTCGGCGAGCTTGCGGCCGCCGTCGAGCGCGAGCTTGGCGAAGCCCGGGCTGTTGCCGTCGGCGATGTCGTTCAGCTTGACGGTGGTCTCGCCGAGCTTGCGGCCGACCCCGGTGAGCAGGCGGGTCGCCTGGGCGGCGAGGTAGTCCTGCACCTCGCCCTTCAGGCGGTCGGCGGCCTCGCTCTTCGCCACCGAGGTCAGCGGGTTGTCCTTGACCTTGTCCGTCGCGCCGCGCAGGGTGTCGCTCATCGGTCACCGCCACCCTTCTGCGAACGGGCGCGGGTGCCGGGGACGGCCTTCTTGGCCGCGGCGGTCTTCTTGGCGGGGGCCTTCTTCGCGGTCTTCTTGGCCGCGGCCGTCTTCTGCGCCGGGACCTTGTCGGCCGTCTTCCCGGCCGCGCCCTGCCCACCGGCGGACTGCTTCCGGGGCGCCGTCCTCCTGGCCGGCGCCTTCTTCGCGCGCGGCCGCTCCGGCTGCTCCTCCGGTTCCTCGTCCCGCTGTTCCCGCGCCCCCCGCTCGTCGCGGTCGTCACGGTCGTCGCGGTCGTCACGGTCGTCACGGTCGTCGTAGGCGTCCGCCTCGTCGTCCTCGTACCGCTCGTCGTCCGGCTCGTCGGAGCGGCCGCGCACGTCCGGGGTCACCCCGGCGAGCTGGTCGCGCACCTGGGCGGTCCGGCCGTGCAGCCGGTCGGCCAGGCCCTCGATCTGCCGTTCGACCAGCGCCCCGGAGGCCGCCTTGCCGACCCCGCGCAGGTCGTTGCGGAGCTGGTCCCCGATCTCCTTGAACTGCGGGTTGTTCTGCAGTTGCTGGGAGACCAGGTCCGCGATGCCCCGCGGGCTCAGGTTCATCCGCTTGCCCGCCACCATGGTGCCGACGGCGAACGCCAGTTTCATCTTCTTCGTCCGCCCGAGCAGATATCCGGCCCCGACGGCGAGGCCCAGTCCAAGTCGATTCATCCTGTCGTCCCGTTGCCCGTTCCCGCGCCCCTGTGCGCGCTCTCCTCCAGCCGGTCCAGGAGCACGTCCTCCTGGCGGTCGAACTCCTCCTCGGTGATCTCACCCGCCTCCAGCATCCTCTCGAGGCGAGCTAGTTCGGCCCGGATCGTGCCCGGGTCGTAGTACTGGCGCTCGGCCTCGGCGAGTACCTGACGTACTGCCCAGAGGCCGCCGCGCACGGGTGCGAACGGCAGCAGCAGCACCTCACCGATCAGTCCCATGCCATCCGTCCTCACCCGCGCCCGGCGTCCTCCGGGCCCGTTCGGTCGTCGCCGTCACTCACGCGTTCCCGCGGCCGTTCACGTCCGCGCGCCGTTCACGTCCGCGCCTCGGCGGGCTCGGACGGAGCCGGCTCGACGAAGCTGTACGGCGGCAGCGGCCCGTTCAGCCGCACCTCCAGGTGCGGGTACTCCTTGCGGACCTGTTCGACGACGGCGAGGAACTCCTCGGTCTGCGCCCGGTCCACCAGGAACGACACGTTGACGAGCCAGCCGGTGGAGTCGGGGCCCACGCTCTCGGCCGCCGCGGTGCGCTCCAGCGCCTGCCGCACCAGTGCCGCGTCCTCGGACTCCCGGTGCTGCACCGCGGCCGCCACCATCTCGCCGAGCCGCAGCTTGTCCTCGTAACTCCCGCCGCCCGACTGCCGGTTGGACTGGGCGAGGGCGCGCAGCTCCGGGTTGTCGGACATCACCCGGTGCAGCACGGCCTCCTGGTCGTGGCTGGCCTTGACGTTGTACTCGACCTTGCCGTCCAGGGCGCCGAGCCGCTCCCGGTAGTGCTCGGCGCGCTCGGCGAGCACCCCGGTGACGGCCGCGTCGTCCGGGGCCACGCTGCCGAAACGCATGGGCAGCACGGCCCCGCCCGCGCCCGCCTCGCTCAGCACGTTCTGGTGGGCGAGCAGGTCCTTGCGCTTGGGGCGCAGGTTCTCGGGGGCGTCGCTGACGATGGCGACCAGGTCACCCTCCTCCAGGATGCGTACGGGCAGCGGCGGGGTGCCGACTCCGCCCAGCTCCTTGGGGAGGGAGGGGTGCGAGCGCGCCGCGATGCCGTAGACGTACGTGCTCACTCGTCGTCCCCCCTCTTGCGCGCCGTGGTCTTGCGGGCCCGCGGCCGCGATTCGGACTGGCCCTCGTCACGGGCCTGCGAGAAGGCCTCGGAGATGGTCTCGGCGGCACCGGAGAGAGCGCCCTTGGACTTGCCGCGGGCACCGGACTCCGTCATCTTGCCGACGAGGTCGGGCAGGCCGGGGTCCTTGCGCGGCCCCGACTCCAGGTCGAGGCGGTTGCACGCCTCGGCGAAACGCAGGTACGTGTCGACGCTGGCGACGACGACACGGACGTCGATCTTCAGAATCTCGATACCGACCAGGGAGACCCGCACGAAGGCGTCGATCACGAGCCCTCGGTCAAGAACGAGCTCCAGGACGTCGTACAGGCCGCTGCTGCCGCCTCCTCCGCCGGTCTGCTGTGCAGGCACTACGCTCATGCCGGCTGGTCCTCCTTCTCTGTGATGGGGTCTCTGTGACAGGGAGTGCGGGACGGCGGTCTAGCGCCCGCCGGAGCGGCTCGCGTCCGCCCGCCCGCGTTCGTAACGACGGACCCGCCGGTAGCCCGTGAGCTCGCCGTCCGCGTCGAGTTCGACCAGGTAACTGGCCATCAGGCTCATGGTGTCGGGGACCCGTTCGATCTCCGTCACCTCGACCTCCAACGCCCAGCCGTCAGCGGTCTGTTCGAAGGAGGACACGGCCTCGGGAACCAGCCCGGTCAGCTCCTCGAGCTGCGCACGCGCGCCGCGCAGCACCTCCATGGGGCGGGGCCGCTTGCTCGCCTTGGCCCGCGTGTCGTCCGATGTGGTGTTCTCTTCGGGGGACTCGGGTGAGTCCTGTGCTTTTGATGACTGTGATGTGTTCGACATGGCCACCTCGAACACCGGGTGCTCACAAGCGCGTTGACCAAACCTGCGGGCACGCGTGTACCGGCCACGAGGTGCGTCGCGCACCGCGTGGCCGGTCCCGGCCCGCCGCCCCGGCGGCTCCGTCGCTAACCGCGCAGCGCCCCGAGCCGCCGGCGCGCGGGCCCGAGCGACCGGCCCCGGCCGGTCAGCTCCGCCCAGGGCTTGGTGCGCGCCTGCTCGACGGCGTCGGCGACGGTCCACCGGCGGGCGTCGAGCGCGGGGTCGTCCAGCTGCTCCCGGGCGAACGGGGCGGCGACGGGCGCGCCCGGCCTGGCGCGCACGGTCCAGGGGGCGACGGCCGTCTGCGCGTAGGCGTTGCGCTGCACGTCGAGGTAGAGCCGCTCGCCCCGGTCCTTCTTCCGGGCGGCGGTGGTGAGCCGGTCGGGGTGCCGCTCGGCGAGCAGCTCCGCGACGTCCTTGGCGAAGGCGCGTACGTCGTCGAAGTCCTCGTCGCCCCTGATCGGGACCACGGCGTGCAGTCCGCGCGAGCCGGTGGTCATCAGGCCGAACGGCAGCCGTAGTTCGTCCAGCAGCTCGCCCAGGTCGTGGGCGGCCCGGCGGACCTGCGCGAAGTCGGCCCCGTCGGCCGGGTCGAGGTCGAAGACCAGACGGTCCGGCCGTTGCGGGGCGTCCGCCCGGGAGAGCCAGCGGTGCAGGGTGAGGCAGGCCTGGTCGGCGAGGTACACCAGGGTGGCGGTGTCCTCGCAGACCACGTGGCGGACGGTGCCGCCCTCCTTGTCCACCTCCACCCGCCGGATCCAGTCCGGGTAGTGCGCGGAGGCGTTCTTCTGCATGAACCGGGGTCCGTCGACACCGTCCGGGTGCCGCTCCAGCATCAGGGGCCGGCCCCGCAGCTGGGGCAGCAGGAACGGGGCGACGGCACGGTGGTACGCGACGAGGCCGGCCTTCGTGAGCGCCTCGCCGCCTCCGCCCTCCGGGGCCGGAACGAGCACCTTGTCCGGCCGGTGGACCTCCACGGTGCGGCGGCCGGCCCGTACGGTACGCGTGTCGGACATGCCTCAACTCCCGTAACCCGTACGGGTCCCGACCGCCACGGTGGTCACGGCGCCACCGCGTGCTCCACGAGCAGCCGGGCGGCCGCCGCGATCGACTCGGCGTCGATGCCCGCGGCGTGCAGCTGCTCCTCCGGAGTGGCCGAGCCCGGCATCGTGCGGACGGCCAGGCGCACCAGGCGCGGTACGGGGCGCCCGTCGGTGAAGGCGTCGAGGACCGCGTCGCCGAGGCCGCCCTCCTCGTGGTGGTCCTCCACCGTGACCAGGCAGCCGGTCCGCTCGGCGGCCTCCTGCAGGGTGGCGCGGTCGACGGGCTTGACCGAGTACAGGTCGATCACCCGGGCGCGGATACCCTGGCCCTCGAGCGCGTCGGCGGCGGCGAGGGCCTGGTGCACGGTGACGCCGGCCGCGACCAGCGTGATGCGGTCCTCGTCCGAGGAGCGCAGCACCTTGCTGCCGCCGACGGGGAACTCCTCGTCCGGGCCGTAGATCACCGGGTCCTTGCCGCGCGAGGTGCGCAGGTAGCGGATGCCGTCGAGGTCCGCCATCGTGGCGACGAGCTTCGCCGTCTGGTTGGCGTCGCACGGGTAGAGCACGGTGGAGCCGTGCACCGAGCGGAACATCGCAAGGTCCTCCAGGCCCATCTGCGAGGGCCCGTCCTGGCCGATGGCGACGCCCGCGTGCGAGCCGACGACGTTGAGCCCGGAACCGCTGATCGCGGCCATCCGCACGAAGTCGTGGGCGCGGGTGAGGAACGCGGCGAACGTGGACGCGTACGGCACCCAGCCGCGCGAGGCGAGCCCGACCGCGTCCGCGATCAGCTGCTGCTCGGCGATGTAGCACTCGAAGTACCGCTCGGGGTGTTCCTTGGCGAAGTACTCGGCGCGCGTGGAGTCGCCGACCTCGCCGTCCAGGGCGACGACGTCACCGCGCGCACCGCCGAGGGCGGCGAGGGCCTCGCCGAACGCGTCACGGGTGGCGGCCTCCTCGCCGATCTCGTGGCGCGGGAGCTGGAGGTGGCCCGCCGCGGCCCGGTGCGGCTCCGGCGCGTCCTCCGGCTGGTGCACCTCGATGCGCAGGTCACGGATGCCGCCGAGCTCCTCGATCGCCTCGTCGGCGTCCTTCACCGGCTTGCCGTGCAGGCCCTCCTTGTCCTCCGTGGCCGCGACGCCCTTGCCCTTGAGGGTGCGGGCGACGATCACGGTGGGCTGACCGGCGGTGGAGAGGGCCTCGGCGTAGGCGCGGTCGACGGCGTCCACGTCATGGCCGTCGTGGACCTCCACGACGTGCCAGCCGAAGGCCCGGAAGCGGCGGGCGTACGCGTCCAGGTCGTGCCCGTGGCGGGTCTCGCCGCGCTGCCCGAGCCGGTTCACGTCGACGATCGCGACGAGGTTGTCGAGGTTCTCGTAGCCCGCCTGCTCGGCCGCCTCCCAGACGGAGCCCTCCGCGAGTTCGCTGTCGCCGCACAGCACCCACACGCGGTAGCCGGTGCGGTCCAGCCGCTTGCCGGCCAGTGCGATGCCGACGCCTACGGGCAGGCCCTGGCCGAGCGAGCCGGTGGCGGTCTCCACCCACGGCAGCCGGCGGGGGGTGGGGTGCCCCTCCAGGCGGCTGCCGAGCTTGCGGAAGGTCAGCAACTCCTCGTCGTCGATCGCGCCGACCGCCTTGTACACGGAGTACATCAGGGGCGAGGCGTGGCCCTTGGACAGCACGAACCGGTCGTTGCCGGGGTGCTCGGGGCGTGCGAAGTCGTAGCGGAAGTGGCGGGCGAACAGCACGGCCGCCAACTCGGCGGCCGACATGGAGGACGTGGGGTGCCCGGATCCCGCCGCGGCGGCGGCCCGCACGCTGTCCACGCGGAGCTGCTGGGCCAGTTCGGACAGCTGGTGGTCATTCACGTTGTCGCCGTTCCTTCTCTCGTCGGTCATGCGTCTTCTCGACGGTCATGCGTCTTCTCGTCGGTCATGCGTCGCTCCCGGTTCCCGGCCGCTCGCTCGTGCCCGGTGCGTCGTCCGCGGCCTTCACCGGCCCGGGCCCGTCCCCGGCACCGGACCGCGGCTTCTCCGGGCCGCCCACCACCCGCGCCACCTCGGGCGAGGCGGTGTCCAGCGGCACCGACCCGGACCGTACGAGCCCCAACTGCACGCCCTGGCGCGGCAGTACGGCGTCGAGCAGCCAGTCGGCGGCGACCCGGACGCGGTTGCCGGGCATCGCGGCGAGGTGGTAGCCGCGGGTGACCGCGCCGGCCGCGAGCCCCGACAGGTGCACGCCGAGCGGGTTGGCGGCGGCCTTGACCCCGCCCAGGTCGACGACGAAGCCCATGTCCTTGTGGCGGTAGGGGCGGCGGGTGCCGACACCGAGCGAGGCGGCCACGTTGTGCGCGGCGACCTTGCCCTGCCGCCAGGCGTGCTGGGCGGTCATCGGGTGGTACGTGCCGGGTTTCTCCAGGTCGGGCACGGCGGCGGCGTCACCGGCGGCGAACACCTCGGGGTGGCCCGGCACCTGGAGCGAGGGCTCCACGAGCAGCCGGCCGCGTTCCATGGGCAGCCCGAGGGACTCCGCGAGCGGGTCGGGCCGTACGCCGACGCACCACACCACGGTGTGCGTGTCGACGAACTCGCCGTCGGTCAGCAGCACACCCGTGCGCGTCGCCTCCTTCACGGAGGTTCCCATCCGCACCTCGACGCCCCGCTGCCGCAGCACCTGGTCCGCGGTGCGCGAGAGCTTCTCGTCCAGTTCGGGCAGGACCCGGTCGGCGATGTCGAGCAGCAGCCAGCGGGGGTCCAGGCCCTCCCGCAGGGGGTGCTGGCGCACCAGTTCGTCGGTGAACATCTTCCCCTGGGCGGCCACCTCGGTGCCGGTGTAGCCGGCGCCCACCACGACGTAGGTGCAGCGCGCCGCGGCCTCCTTCGGGTCCTCGCCGGCGGCGGCGAGCTCCACCTGCCGGGTGATGTGGTCCCGCAGGTACAGCGCCTCGGGCAGGCCACGGAAGCCGTGCGCGTGCTCGGCGACGCCCGGGATGGGCAGCAGCTTGTTGACGCTGCCGGCGGCGAGCACCAGCCGGTCGTAGCGCAACGTGCCCGCCTCACCCTCGGGGCCGGTGTAGCGCACGGCCCGGTCCTCCAGGTCGATGCCGTCGGCCTCGCCCAGCACCAGGCGCACGTGGCGCAGCCCGGAGAGGGAGACGGTGACGCGGCGCGGCTCCAGGATGCCGACGGCGACCTGGGGCAGCAGCGGCAGGTAGAGGAAGTAGTCGGTCGGGTTGAGCAGGACGATGTCGGCCTTGCCCTTGCTCAGCCGGGAGAGGGTGCTCGCCGTCCGGTACCCGGCGAAGCCTCCGCCGACGATCACGATGCGGGGTCGACTCACTGTTACGCCTCCGGCGGTGTTCGCGTACGGACATGTCGGTCGGTCTCGGTCGTCGCTCACGCGTACGGGCGCCGGTCGGCGGCCGTACGCACTGCTGTCCCCCGTACGGCACATGGACGTACGGGCCTTCCGCGTCCCCCTGGCCAGGGCACCCAAACGCATGGTTTCCCGGCCTTTCGCGCGCGTTTCGCGCGCGTGGGGGCGGGTTACCCGTGCCGCCGACCGAGTGACCCGAGCGTCGCGGAGGTGCGTCCCATGCCCGAGTACGGCTACTTCCTGGCGACCGAGGAGTGGGGCCCGGCCGACCTGATCGAGCAGGCCCGCATGGCCGAGCAGGCCGGGTTCCAGTGTCTGTGGATCTCCGACCACTACCACCCGTGGAACCGGGAGCAGGGCCAGAGCCCGTTCGTGTGGTCGGTGATCGGCGCCCTCTCCGAGGCGGTGTCGCTGCCCGTGCAGACCGCGGTGACCTGCCCGACGGTGCGGATCCACCCGGCGGTGCTGGCCCAGGCCGTGGCGACGAGCGCGGTGATGACCGCCGGCCGCCTCCGGCTCGGCGTGGGTTCGGGCGAGGCGCTCAACGAGCACGTCCTCGGCGACCACTGGCCGCCGGCGCACGTCCGCCTGGAGATGCTGGAGGAGGCCGTGCAGGTGATGCGGCACCTGTTCACCGGCGAGACGGTCAACCACCGCGGCACCCACTACACCGTGGAGAACGCCCGTCTTTTCACGGTCCCGGACGAGCCCGTGCCCATCGACGTCTCGGGCTTCGGCCCGAAGGCGACGGCGCTCGCGGCACGCGTCGGGGACGGCTACATCACGATGGCGCCGGACGAGTCGCTGGTGACGCGGTACCGCAAGGGCGGCGGCGGGGCGGGGCTCGTGAGCGGCGGGGTGAAGGTCTGCTACGGCCCGGACCGCGAGGAGGCCGTCCGTACGGCGCGCCGGCTCTGGTACACCGAGCTGCTGCCCGGCGAGCTGGGCCAGATCCTGCCCACGCCCCGCCACTTCGAACAGGTGCAGTCGCTGGTCACCGAGGACATGGTGCGCGACGAGATGGTGTGCGGCGACGACGCCGACGAGCACGTCGCGGCGCTCGGCGCCTTCACGGAGGCCGGTTTCGACCGGGTGTACGTCAACCAGATCGGTCCCGACCAGCGCGGCTTCTTCGACTTCTACCGGACGAAGGTGCTGCCGCGGCTGCAGCGGGGTGAGTGAGGCACCGCCCGCGTCCCGCGTGCACCAGGTGTACGTGACTACGCCCGGTGCTGCGGAGCCTCGGGGTCCGCGGGGCCGGGCGGCGGCGTCGTACCGGTGCCGGGGGCACCGAAGGGGCGTCCGCCCGCGCCCGGCGCTCCGCCGGAGACGTCGGGGCCGGGGACGGGGCCGGGGACGTCCGGCTGGACGGGCGGCATCGGCGGGACGGCGGGGCGCTGACCACCGTGCCGCGCCCCGGGCACCGCGGCACCGTGCGTGCCCCGGTCCGTACCGCCGGGCGTTCCCTCCTCCGCGCCGTCCGGCGTCACCCGCGTCCCGCAGTCGGCGGTCCGGTTCCCGGCCGGGCGGCGGTACGCGGACGGCCGGGCCGCGTAGCGCAGCGCGTACGCCGCCGCGGCGAGCAGGACGGCCATGATCAGCGCGGCGGCCCAGTCGGGCAGTCCCCGCGCGAGGAGGAGGCCGAGGCCGAGCGCGAGCGCGGCGCCCGCGTACAGGGCCGCGGCGCCGGACGCCGCGTAGAGGGTGACCGTGCGGCGCTGTTTGCGGGTCTGCTCGCGCAGCTCCTCGCGCACGGTCTCACGGGCCACCTGCGTCAGTTCCTCGACCAGGTGCCTGTCCAGGTGCCGCAGGTGGTCCAGACGCTTCATGTGGCGCGGGTACCCCCGCTCGACGGCGCGTAACGCGACGGGGAGCGTAACGCCGCCCGCCCCGGGTACCCGCCCCGCCCGTACGACCTCTCACACCCAGCAGCAGCCGGAGAAGAGGAAGTCAGGATGACTCAACGCACCGACGTCGTGGAGCTGTTGAAGGCGCAGCACACGCGGATCCGCGACCTGCTCGACGAGGTGGCGGCGACCAGCGGCGAGGAGCGGAAGCAGCACTTCCAGGACCTCGTCCGTCTCCTCGCGGTGCACGAGACCGCCGAGGAAGAAGTCGTCCACCCCTTCGCCCGCAAGAACATCGAGGGCGGTGAACAGATCGTCAAGGACCGCATCCAGGAGGAGGAGAGCGCCAAGGGGCTGTTGTCCCGCCTCGACGACATGGACACCGACTCACCGGAGTTCATGACCCGGTTCGAGGAGCTGCGCACGAACGTGCTGGCCCACGCGGAGGCGGAGGAGAAGTACGAGTTCGCGCGCTTCCGTCAGGTGGCCGACCAGTCGAAGCTGGAGAACCTGGCCCGCGCGGTGAAGGCCGCCGAGACCGTCGCCCCGACCCGCCCGCACCCGGGCACCGACACCGCCGTGAAGAACCTGGCGGTGGGGCCGGTCGCGTCCGTCATCGACCGCACGCGTGACGCGATCCGCAAGGCGATGGGCTGACACACCCGGCCCGCGGCCGGCCGGAGTTCCGCAGGTCCGTGAAATCCGTGGATCCCGCGGAAACGATCTCTTCTCCGGCCGGCCGCAACTAGGCTCGGCCGTATGGAAATTCTGGGAGCCACGCTGCGCATCTGCGTCGACGACCTGGACACCACGGTCCCCTTCTACGAGCGGCTCGCGGGCGCCCCGGCGCTGCGCTTCGAACGCGGCGGCGTGCGGGTGGCCGCCGTCGGCTGCTTCCTCCTGATGAGCGGTCCCGAGGCCGAGCTCGAGGTGCTCCGCAAGGTCGCCGCGACCATCGCCGTCGACGACGTGGACGCGGCCCACCGGGTGCTCACCGACTCCGGCGCCCAGGTCCTCGCGGGTCCGGTGGCGACACCCGCGGGCCGCAACCTGATCGCCCTGCACCCGGACGGGTCGGTGTACGAGTACGCGGACCGCCGGGCCGAAGCCTGACCCGGGCGGCCCGCGACCGGATCACCGGATCAGGGGATGTCCTCCCGGTACTCCAGCTGGTCCTCCGCGAAGTCGTCCTCGTCGCGGATCCGCACCGCCGCCTCCTCCGCCGAGAGCCCGTGCGTCGACCCCTCCTGGGAGTAGACGTCCTGCTCACGCGGCCGGTCGGGGTCCGGCTCGTCGTACAGCAGCCCGGCCGCCCGGTCGGGCGGGCCCGGCGGCACGGTGGGGTCGGGTTCCGGCTCCTCCTCCGCCAGCCGTTCGTCCAGCGACTCGCCCTCCCGGGCCTCGTTCGCCGTGGTGCCGTGTGCCATCGCTGCCGTGGGCTCGTCCCCGGGCACGGACTCCTGCTGCGGGTCCGAGGACCACTGCTGCTCCGGTGTGCCGTCCTGCAGGTCCGGAATGCCCTCGTCCTCGGGGTCGGCCCCGGGATCGTGCGGCCTGCGGCTCATGGTGCCCCGCCTCCTTCCGTCGCTACGTTGCGGCCATGCTCTACGACGGGCCGGGTTCCCCGTCGCGGGCCGCTTAAGTCCAGGTCGGCCGGAGAAGATCGCCAGGACGGTGCCGACGGGCAGGGCACCGTCGGTCAGCGGTACATGTCCTCGGTGAGCGCCCAGCGCTGGTGGTCCCGCCAGGCGCCGTCGATGAAGAGGAAGTCGGGCGAGAACCCCTCCAGCCGGAACCCGCAAGCCCGGGCCAGCGCGATGGACGCGGCGTTGCCGGGCTGCACGTTGATCTCCAGTCGGTGCAGGCCCAGCCTCCGGAAGGCGTGGCCGACGACGAGCCGGAGCCCTTCGGTCATCAGCCCGCGCCCCGCGGCGTGGACAAAGGCCCCGTAGCCGAGGGTCCCGTTGAGGAAGGCGCCCTCGACGATGTTGTTGACGTTGACGAATCCGGCGATGTCCCCGCCGTCCTTCTCGCAGACGAGGAAACCGGCCCTGGCCGGGTCCTCGGCCAGCCGTCGCAGGTAGGCGCTGTACGCGGTGAGGTGGTCCGGCGGGAACAGCCACGGATGGTGCAGGCCCTTGCTCTCCCGCACCCGGGCGGTGAACTCGGCCCCGTCCCCGGGGGCGGGGTGCCGGATGCCGACGCGGGGCCCTTCGGCGAGGTAGGCGTGGACAGGCATCTCGTCACAGTACGCCGCCGGGACACGGCCCCCGCTTCCGGGCTCGGGCGTCACGGCGGGCATCAGACCAGCGCCGGCTCGTCCAGCGTCAGCGTGCCCCGCTCCGCGTCGAGTTCGGCCCGTGCACCGAACGGGATCGTCAGCGCCCCCTCCCCGTGCCCGAACCCGAACTCCTCGACCACCGGCACCCCGAGCCCGCCCAGCCGGTCGGCGAGCAGGGCACGCACCTCGCCGTACGGGGCGCACCTCTCCCAGGAGCCGAGGACGACGCCGGCGATGCCGTCGAGCCGGCCCGCGCGCAGCAACTGGGTGAGGCAGCGGTCCAGGCGGTACGTCTCCTCGCCGACGTCCTCCAGGCAGAGCAGTCCGCCGCGCAGGGAGGGTCGGGCGTGCGGGGTACCGAGCTCGGCCGCGAGCAGGCTGAGGCAGCCGCCGAGGAGGACGCCCCGGGCCCGCCCGGGCACCAGTGCCGTCGCCCGGCCGGCGGTGAGGGTGCGGACCGTCTCCGGGGCGAGGAGGGTGGCCCGCAGGTGCTCCTGGGCCCGCGCGTTCTTGAGGAAGTCGACCGCCGCGGTCATCGGTCCGTGCAGGGTGGCGAAACCGGCCCGGACGGCGAACGCCTCGTGCAGCGCGGTGATGTCGCTGAACCCGACGAACGCCTTGGGCCCCGCGGCCCGTATCGCGCCCCAGTCGAGGAGGTCCACCATCCGCTGGGCTCCGTAGCCGCCGCGGGCGCACAGCACCGCGTCGACGTCCGGGTCGCACCAGGCGGCCTGGAGGTCGGCGGCCCGGTCGGCGTCGGTCCCCGCGAGGTAGGGGAACCCGGGGTGGCGGTCGAGCACGTGGGGCGCCACCACCGGGTCGAGGTCCCAGCCGCGGAGGATGTCGAGCCCGGTGCTCAGCCGCTCCTCGGGGACCGGTCCGCTGGGCGCGACGACGGCGACGCGGGCGCCGGGGGCGAGACGGGCGGGCCGGATCAGTGGGGCGAGCGGTGTCACTTGGTGAGCTCCAGGGTGGGGATGCCGGGCGGGTTCAGGCCGAAGACGAGGGCGTACAGGGACAGTTCGGCCTCCAGGGACCGCACCATCGAGTCGGCCCGCCGGAAGCCGTGCCCCTCGCCCTCGAACGTCAGGTAGGCGTGCGGCACCCGCCTGCCCTCCATCCTGGCCAGGAACCGCTCGCACTGGGCCGGCGGGCAGATCACGTCGTCGAGCCCCTGGAGCAGCAGGAAGGGCACGGTGATCCGGTCCGCGTGCTCGGCTGGCGAGCGTTCCGTGTACCGGCCGGGCACCTCGGCGAGCGGCCCGACCAGGGTCTCCAGGTACTGCGACTCGAAGTCGTGGGTCTCCCCCGAGCCCCAGCCCGCGAGGTCGAGGATCGGGTAGAGGATCGTGCCGCAGGCGTAGACGTCGGTCATGGCGAGGGAGGCCGCGGCGGTCCAGCCGCCGGCGCTGCCGCCGCGGATCGCGAGCCGGCCGGGGTCGGCGGTGCCCTCGTCGGCGAGGGCGAGCGCGACGGCCGCGCAGTCCTCGACGTCCACGACGCCCCACTGCTCGCGCAGCCGCTCGCGGTACTCCCGACCGTGGCCGGTCGAGCCGCCGTAGTCGACCTCGGCGACGCCGATGCCGCGGGAGGTGAAGTAGGCGATGGCCAGGTCCAGGACGAGGGGCGAGCGGCTGGTGGGGCCGCCGTGCGCCCAGAGGACGTACGGCGGCAGTTCGTCGTCCGGTGCGACATGGCCGGGGTGGTGCGGCGGGTAGATGTGCGCGTGGATCTCCCGTCCGGCGGGGCCGGTGAAGGTGCGGATCTGCGGTTCGGGGTAGTGGGCGGGGTCCACCGGGTCGTCGTGGGCGGCGCCGATCACGCGCGCGTGGCCGGTGCGGGCGTCCAGTTCGACCACCTCGTACGCGCTGCGGGGGCTCGCCCCGATGCCGAGGATGCGGCTGCCGTGCACGGCGAGGGACGGGGCGAACTCGGTCCACGGTCCGGCCACGTCGACGACCTCGCAGGTCACGGGGTCGAGGATGCCGAGCACGGTGGAGCCGCGTCCGTGCACCACCGCGATCAGCCCGCTGTCCAGCGGTGCGAACCAGCGCCACCCGATCTTCCACAGCGGCCCGGCGAACTCCTCCTCGCGCGGGCACAGGGCGCGCTCGTGGCCCTCCCGGTCCCGCTCGTACAGGTTCCACCAGCCACTGCGGTCACTGGCGTACAGGAGGGTGCCGTCGGCGGCCCAGTCGACCTGCGCGACGGACTCCTCCGGCCCGCCGGCCACGGTGCGCGGCTCGTGGAACGTGCCGTCGTCGGTGACCTCGGCGACGAGCAGTTCGGTGCCGTCCCAGGGCATCCGGGGGTGGTCCCAGGCCAGCCAGGCCGCGTGCCGGCCGTCGGGCGAGAGCCGGGGACCGGTCACGAAGCGGTGGCGGGCGCCGGTCAGCTCCCGTACGGCGTCCCGGTCACCGGCCGCCGACCCGTCCAGCGGCACCGCGGCGAGGACGCGCCGTACGTCGGTCGGCCCGTCCCCGGTGAACTCCTCCAGGACGCACCACACCTCGTCGCGGTCGGGCCGCAGCCGCGGTTCGGCCCAGCGCAGTCCGCCGCCCACCGGGGAGACCGGGGTGAGCGGCCGGGGTTCGGTGCCGGGCTCGTACCGGTAGAGCCGCTGGTCGGCGAAGTTCACGAACACCACGAGCGGTCCGTCGTCGAGCATGGTGCCCGCCCACGGGTGCCCGCCGTACTCGATGACGCGGCTGCGCACGTTCCACGGCGCGGGCAGCGCCGTCTCCTCGGTGCCGTCGGCCCGGCGCCGGACCAGGGTGCGCCGGCCGCCCTCGGCGGGCCGTGGCTCGGTCCACCAGGCCTCCTCGCCGACGAAGCCCGCGAACTCGGCGTGTCCGTCGTGCGCGGCGGCGAGCGACGCGTCGATCGGAGAGGGCCACGAACCGTACTCCAGGGTCTGCACCTCGTCCCCCATTCCTAGGCCGTCCGCAGGAAGCGGTCGAGCACGCGGACCCCGAAGTGGAGCGCCTCGACCGGCACCCGCTCGTCGACGCCGTGGAAGAGCGCGTTGTAGTCGAAGCCCGGCGGCAGTCGCAGCGGCGTGAAGCCGTAGCCGGTGATGCCGAGCCGCGAGAACTGCTTGGCGTCCGTGCCGCCGGACATGCTGAACGGCACGACGTGCCCCTCGGGCGCGAACTCCTCGACGGCCGCCCGCATCCGCGCGAACGTCACCGAGTCCACCGGCGCCTGCAGGGCCACCTCGCGGTGGTGGAACTCCCATTCCACCCCGGGCCCGGTGAGCCGGTCGAGGGTCGCGGCGAACTCGTCCTCGCCACCGGGCAGGAACCGGCCGTCCACGTGGGCCACGGCCTCCCCCGGGACCACGTTGACCTTGTACCCGGCCTCCAGCATGGTCGGGTTGGCGCTGTTGCGGACGGTCGCCTCGACGAGGGCGGCGGCGGGCCCGAGCTCGTCCAGCAGCGCGTCCACGTCGTCGAGGTCCGGGTCGTCGACGCCGTACAGCGCGGACAGCTCCAGCAGGGCGGCCCGCACGGTGGGGGTGAGCCGCACCGGCCACTCGTGGGCGCCGATGCGCGCGACGGCGGCGGCCAGCCGGGTCACCGCGTTCTCCCGGTTCACCTTGGAGCCGTGCCCGGCCCGGCCGCGCGCGGTGAGCCTCAGCCAGCCGGTGCCGCGCTCGCCCGCCGCGATCGGGTAGATCTGCCGGCCGGCCCCGTCGTGGAAGGTGTACGCGCCCGACTCGCTGACGCCCTCGGTGCACCCCTCGAACAGCTCGCCGTGCTTGTCGGCGAGGAAGCCGGAGCCGTCCTCGGCGCTCGCCTCCTCGTCGGCCGTGAACGCGATCACGATGTCGCGCCGGGGCCGCACCCCGAGCCGCGCCCAGGCCCGGACGACGGCGAGGATCATCGCGTCCATGTTCTTCATGTCGACGGCGCCGCGTCCCCAGACCACGCCGTCCCGGACCTCCCCGGAGAACGGGTGGACGCTCCAGTCCGCCGCCTGGGCGGGCACCACGTCGAGGTGGCCGTGGAGGAGCAGCGCGTCGGCCGAGGGGTCGGTGCCCTCGATCCGCGCGACCACGTTGGTGCGGCCCCTGGCGCGCTCCAGCAGGGTGGGCGTGAGGCCCGCTCCGGCCAGCTGCTCGGCCGCGTACTCGGCGGCCGGCCGCTCGAAGCAGTCCCCGCCGCCGCGGTTGGTGGTGTCGACGCGGATGAGGTCGGAGGCGAACCGGACGACCTCCTCCAGGGACTGTTCGTCGACCTCCGGGGAGTGCCCGTCGATCCGCTCAGCCATACTGCTCCTCCACTGCGGCCGAGACGATCGTGGTCACGGCTTTGAACGTGCGGATTCCCTCGTACATCGTCGGGCTGGTGTAGGCGACCTTGCGCTCGCCGACGCGGCCGACGCCCGGCACCACGGTGGCCGCCATCGCCAGGTGCTCGGCGTCGAACTCCAGCGCCACCGTGTACGGCCCCGCCTCGACGGGGGCGGTGCGCACCGCGAGCGCCGCCGCGTCCCTGGCGGCCGCGCGGATGTCGGCGGCCGTCCGGGCGGGCGTCCGGCACACCGCCGCGTAGCGGGAGACGTGGTCCTTGACGGCGACCTTGAGCGCCTCGGGCGCGTAGCCGAGGGCGTCCTCGCAGGCCACGTCGTCGCCGGTGACGAGGACGACCGGGACGCCGTACTCGGCGACGACGTGGGCGTTGAGCAGGCCCTCGCTGGCCCGTACGTCGTTCACCCAGACGCCGGTGACGGAGTTGGCGAGGTAGGTGTGGGCGAGGACGCCCTCCATGCCGGCGCCCGCGTGGTAGCCGACGAACGCGACGCCGTCCACGTCCCCGTGCTGCACGCCCTCCACCATGGACAGGGCCTTGTGGCGGCCGGTGAGCATCTGGGCGCGCTCGTCGAGGCGCTCCAGGAGCAGGTTGCGCATGGTCCAGTGCGCCTCGTTGATCAGTACCTCGTCGGCTCCGCCGTCGAAGAAGCCGAGCACCGCGGCGTTGACGTCCGAGGTGAACATGGACCGGCACCGCTCCCACTGCGGTGTGCCCGGAAGCACGTCGGCGGGCCATGTCACACCCGTGGCGCCTTCCATGTCGGCGCTGATGAGGATCTTCATGGCAGCACCGTACGTCGCCGCGGCGAGCTGCGACCAGGCCTGTGGATAACTGGCACTTTCCCAGATCAGCGACGTACGCCCGTTCGAGCCACCCCCTCACGCGGCGTCCGGCGGCACGCCGCCGCACCTCACTCCGGGCGCCCCGCCACCAGCCACTTCGCCGGCAGTTCGATCCGGGCGCCGTCGGGTCCGTGTTCCGTGGTGGCGAGGGCCAGCCCGCCGCTCGCGAGGACCGTGAGGCCGGCCGCGCCCAGCAGCCCCGGCACGGCGTCGTCGGACACCTCGCCCGGTGCGATGCCGTGCCGCAGGACCGGGGCCAGCTTGGCCGGCGGCCCGCTCACGCCCCCGGCGAGGTCCAGCAGCAGCGGGCGGGCGGCCTGGGAGAGCTCGACGAGGAAGGCCCGGCCCCGCTCCCCCACCAGGGTGGCCAGGGCGTCGGCGAGCGGCTGCCGGTCCCCGGGGTCGCACTGGTGCAGTACGCCCCGCATGTAGACGTTGGCGTCGCCGAGTTCCGTGTGCAACGCCGCCACCTGGGCCGGTTCCACCGCGTCGAGCAGCCGGTACGCGGCCCGGCCCGCCGGGTCGGCGCGCCGGGCGCGGTCGAGCGCGGCGGCCGACAGGTCGGCACCGAGGACGCGCCGGTAGCGGTCGGCCAGGAACCGGGTCTGGGTGCCGTTGCCGCAGCCGAGGTCCACGACCGGCAGGCCGGGGTCGGTCAGGTGCGGCTCGAAGAGGGCCAGGTGGACGCCCACGGTGGCCGCGGGCTCGGTGTCCCAGAAGACGGCCCCCTGTTCCTCGGGGGCCTCGCTCCAGAAGCCCTCCCAGGCCTGCCTGTACCGACTCGTCACGCTCATGCCGACTCCCCGGGGTGCGACCGCGGCCCACCGGGAACGGCGGACCAGACCACGGGTGTATCGCGGCGGGAGTGGGCCGACAAGCCTTGGGCCGTACTCCGGGAGATCGGTGGGCCGGCGGGGAGGGGCGGGCCGGCGGGGGAACGGCCGGCCCGTCAGCGCCGGCGCGGCGTCGTCTGCTCGAACCACACCGTCTTGCCGCCGCCCGTCCGGCTTGTCCCCCACTCGCGGGCCAGGGTGCTGACCACCCTGAGGCCCCGCCCGAACTCGTCGGCGGGGTCCGCGTCGAGCAGCGTCGGCAGCGTGGGATCGTCGTCGTCGACCTCGCACAGCAGCGTGTCGCCCCGCACCAGCCGCAGCTCGATCCGCCGCCCGCGCGCGTGCCGCACGGCGTTGGTGACCAGCTCGCCGGCCATCAGCGCGGTGGCGTCCGCGAGCGCCGCCAGGCCCCAGACGCGGAGCTGCTCCCGGACCGCGGCCCGGGCCCGGTGGGCCTCCGCCGGGGCGTGCGCGAACGACCACTCGGCGACGTCCCCGGCCTCGACGCCGTTGAGCCGGGCCAGCAGCAGGGCTACGTCGTCCTTGCGTCCGCCCCGGGTGCCCAGGGCGCGGATGACGGTGTCGCAGGCGTCGTCCATGGACGCGGCCGGGTGGGCGGCGGACTCGCAGAGCGTGGCGAGACCGACACCGATGTCCTCGCCGCGCACCTCGACCAGCCCGTCGGTGCACATCACCAGGCGGTCGCCGGGCCGCACGCGCACGCGTACCGCCTCGAAGGCGACACCGCCGACGCCGATGGGCGCGCCCGTGGGCAGGTCGAGCAGCTCGCTGCGGCCGTCCGCCGCCCGCACCAGCACGGGCGGGATGTGACCGGCGTTGGCGAGGCGCAGTTCGCCGGCGATCGGGTCGTACACGGCGTACAGGCAGGTCGCGAGGTAGTGCTCGCCGAGGCGCTGGGCGAGGTCGTCGAGGTTGCGCAGGAGCTGTGCGGGCGGCAGGTCCAGCGCGGCCATGGTCTGCACGGCCGTGCGCAGCTGCCCCATCATCGCGGCCGAGTTGAGCCCGTGTCCCATGACGTCGCCGACGACGAGGGCCGTGCGGGCACCGGGCAGCTTGACCGAGTCGAACCAGTCGCCGCCGACCCGCCCCAGCAGGGTGCCGGGCAGGTAGCGGGTGGCGATGTCGCAGCCCGCCCGGCGCGGCGGGATGTGCGGCAGCATGCTGTCCTGCAGCGTCTCCGCGACGCTCTCCTGGTACGTGTACATGCGGGCGTTGTCGAGGACGAGGCCCGCGCGGGCGGCCAGTTCGGCGCCGGTGACCCGGTCCATGTCGTTGAAGAGGGCGCGCTCGGGGTGGCGCAGCAGGATCATGAAACCGAGGACCACGTTCCGCGCCTTCAGGGGCACGACCAGCATGGAGCGGTGGGTGATCAACGGCCGGATGTCCCGCTTCTCGAACTGGGCGGCGATCGCGTGCCCCAGCTCCTCGCTGATGCGCGGCACGAGCACGGGCTGCCCACTCGTCATGCACTGGAAGAACGGCGTGTGCGCGGGGAACGGCATGGCCTCCCCGACGGGCACGACGTCGTCCCAGCGGCCCGGTTCGTCCGTGTGCTCGACGGCGACCCGGTGCCACAGGGTGGTGGTGTCGGGCACGCCCTCGGGGAAGCCCTCGCCCGCGACGACCTGCTCGCGCAGGTAGGTGCCCGCGACGTCCGTGAAGCGCGGCACGACCGCCTTGCTGACCTCGACGATGGTCCGGGAGAGGTCGAGGGAGCTGCCGATGCGGGAGCTGACCTCGTTGAGGAACTCCAGGTGTTCCCGGACGGCGGCGTACTCGAGGTCCTCGCCGTCGTCCTCGTCCCGCAGGGCCGCCGGGACGGGCCGGCCCTCGGCGGCGGCACGGGCGGCCCGCTCACGGCGTGCCCGGCGTTCGGCGCGGCGCGGGACGCCCCAGTCGGGGGTGACCGGCACCCGGTCGTGGCGGCTGAACTCCAGGACCGGGTAGCCGAGTTCCAGGACCTGCGCGACGATGCGGGCGCCGTCGCCGACGCTCATGCTCGGCAGGATCTCGGGGAGCCGGCGGGCGAGGTCCTCGGCGCCGGGGAAGTCGGTGTGCAGGGCGAAGCCGGGCGCGATCCGCTCCAGGCCGGCGCCCTCCTCCCCGGGCCGCAGCGCCCCCGCGTCGGCGGCGAGGACCAGCAGCCGCCCCCGCCCGGGTCCGACCAGGGGGTACGCCCACCACAGCACGTCGACACGGTGACCGTCCCGGTCGTCCCCCGGCACCGTGAGCCGGGCCCGTCCGGCGGCCGGGTAGGACAGCCCGTCCTCCAGCGAGGCGTCCAGGCCGGGGCCGAGGCCCTCCACGGCGTACGTCCCGTAGGGCGCCTCGTCGTCCTCGGGCAGGGCGCCGGAGACCGGCAGCAGGTCCACGGCGGCGCGACCCACCGCGTCCTCCCTGGCGGCGCCGAACAGCCGTCGTGCGCCACTGCTCCAGTGCGAGACGCGTCCGTCGCGGTCCACCACGACCACGGCCAGGGGGATACGGCCGACGGCGTGCTCCGCCGCCTCCCGCCCGGTCACCCGGCCGGGGGGTACGCCGCTTCCTGCGCCACGGTCCATGGCCCGGCCCTCTCTCCCCCCACGGTCCAGCGAGATGTGTGCCGCCGTCACCACCGTACGGCCGCCCGCCGCCGCGATGTGCGGCAACAGGTGAATTCGCCGAGGGGCGCCTCCGGCGCTCTCCCACCGGCGCACGCCTGCACCGGTCACACCCCCTGCGCCGTTCCTGCTAGCCCGCGCGGTCCTCGGGCTCCTCGGGACCCTCGAGGTCCTCGTGCCCCAGGTGCACGTCCCGTTCGGTCCCGTTGCCGCCCTCGACCTGGAGGACCGTCGCGGCGGGCGGGTAGCCGCAGGCGACGACGGTGTATTCGCCGGCCGAGAGGTCGGCGAAGCAGTACGCGCCGTCGGCTCCGGTCACCAGGGTGCCGACAACGTTGCCCATGAGGTCGAGGAGGGTGACGCGGGCCGCCTCGACGGGCCGTCCGCCGCCGGCGCGCACGATGCCCCGCAGCACCTCGCCGCCCGCGAGTTCGAGGTCCTGACGGGTCTCGCGCGCGGGGCGGACGGTGACGGGGCAGGCGGCCGGGCGGAACGTGTGGGCCCCGGCGGCCAGGGTGTACTCGCCCGCGCCCACGTCGGTGATGGCGTAGTCGCCCCCGGGGCCGCTGCGGGTGGTGGCGACGATCTGTCCGTGGACGTCGGTGAGCGTGACGGCCGCGTCCGGCAGGGGGCTCCCGTCGGGCATCACCACGCGCCCGGCCACCTGTCCGGGGCCGCCCAGCACCATGTCGACCCCCATGGGACCCTCGCCCACGGTGACGGTCACCGCCTGGGGCTGGTGGCCGTCGGCCGCGGCGATGAGCACGTACGCCCCCGGGCCGGGCGGCACCAGCTCGTACCGGCCGTCCTCGCCCCCCGCGCCCCGTCCGATCTGCTGTCCCGTCACGTCGATGAGGGTCAGCGCGGCCCGTGCGACGGCCGTGCCGTCGTGCTGCCGCACGGTGCCGCGCACGACCGCCCCGCCGGTGTGCGCGGGCCGCGGCGGCGGGATCGGGACGGACTCGGCGGGGAGGTCGTGGGACACCGGGGGGCCGCCCTTGAGGAGGTGGAAGAGGAGGAGGGCGAGGAGCAGACCGAGCACGGGCACCGGCGTGAGCAGGAGGAAGGCGTGCGGCACGGCCTCGGCGTACGCCGCGGTGTAGGCGTCGTAGTCGTCGCGCAGCGCGGCGGGCAGGGCGTGCACGACGTCCGGTGTCAGGGACGCGGGGTCCGGCAGTACGGCGTCCGCGCGCGTGGGCAGGGGGTCGGCCGGCCGGGCGGCGAGGAGCGCGCCGAAGGCGGCCACGCCGATGGCGCCGCCGAGCTGCCGCGCGAAGTCGGCGGCACCGGTCACGGTGCCGGTGTCGGCGGGGCGCACCGCGGCCTGCGCGGCGAGGACCAGGACGGGCGTCACCATGCCGATGCCGATGCCGAGGACGGCCGTCCAGATGCCGAGGAACAGCCGGGGCGTGTCCGCCTCCAGGCCCGTCAGGAGCCACAGGCCGACGGCGGCGAGGGCGGTGCCCAGGACCGGGTACGTCCGGTAGTGCCCGGTGCGGCCGACGAGCTCCCCGACGAGGACCGACGCGCCGACGAGGCCGGCCGTCAGCGGCAGCATGAGCAGCCCGGCCGCGGTCGCCGACGCCCCGCCGCCCAGCTGCAGGAAGGCCGGCAGCTGGCTGCACGCCGCGTGCAGCGCGACGCCGGCCGTGAGGCCCACGAGGCCGGTCACGGCGACGACGGGGTCCTTGAGCAGCCGGAGCGGCAGGAGGGGCGTGGCCGCGCGGTGCTCGGCGACGAGGAACAGGGCGGTGGCCGCGACGGCCGCGGCGGCGAGTCCGATGACGACGTGCGAGTTCCACGCGTACGCGGTGCCGCCCCAGCCGCTCAGCAGCACCAGGCAGACCGACGCGGCGGTGAGGAGCAGCGGCCCGAGGACGTCGGGGCGGACCCGTGCGCGGGGTTTCACCGCCCGCCCGGGCACGAGGGTGACCAGGGCCAGGGCGATCAGTCCGAGGGGGACGTTGAGGTGGAAGCACCACCGCCAGGAGAGGTGGTCCGTGAGCACGCCGCCCAGCAGGGGCCCGGCGAGGGAGCCGAGGCCGAAGACGGCGCCGATCAGCCCCATGACGCGGCCGCGCAGCCGGGCGGGCGTGATGTCCGCGGCGATCGCCTGCACGCCGGTCAGGAGTCCGCCCGCGCCGACGCCCTGGAGCGCGCGGAAGGCGATGAGCTGGTCCATGCCGCGCGACCAGCCGGCGAGCGCGGCGCCGACGACGAAGATCCCGAGGGCGACCCGCAGGACGGCGCCGTGCCCGTGGCGGTCGCCCAGCCGGCCGGCGACCGGCAGTCCCACGGCGGCGGTGAGCAGGTAGGCGGTGACCGCCCAGGACATCCGGTCCATCCCGTGCAGCTCGCCGGCGATCCGCGGGAGCGCGGTGGCCACGGCCATCTGTTCCAGCGCGGCGAGCAGCAGCGCGAGCAGGAGGCCGGTGAGGGCCGCCCACAGTCGTCTGCGGCCGAGCGGCACGGGCTCGGCCGGGGGCGGGGCGGGATCGGGTGGGGGCGCGGTGACCGGTCCGCCCTGCGCCAGCGTGATCCCGCTCATGTGCCGCTCCCCTCGTCGCACCTGCCGTGCGGTTCCCGCGTGACGCGACAACCTCCGGCAGTTGCGACGAGTTACGGCGTGACGTCGCAGGCCGCGCCAGGTCCACCCGATCCGGTGAGGGGGCGGCGGGCCCCGGCGGGAGGGCCTACTTCTCGACCTCGGCGGCGAGGTTGGCGAGGACGGTGTCGTAGATGCGGGAGAGGCCCTTGGGGGCGAAGGTCTTCTCGAAGAAGCCGCCGATGCCGCCCGCTCCGTTCCAGACGGTGTGCACGGTGACGCGGGACCTGCCCTCCCCGGCCGGCGTGACGCGCCAGGTGGTGACCATCGAGGAGTTGCGGTCCTTCTCGACGAGTTCGCCGTCGGTCGGCTCGCTCACCTCCAGGAGGCAGTCGCGGACGCGCTTGCTGGTGGCCTGGAGCTTCCAGTGGACGAGCGTGCCCTCGCCGTCGCCGCCCTCGCGGACCTCGTACTCGCTGAAGTGCTCGGGCAGCAGCTTCGCGCGGGTGCCGCTGTAGTCGGCCAGGGTGTCGAACACCGTGTCCGCGTCCCCGGCGACGATGCGCTCGGTGGTGGCCTCGACCTGTGCCATGTGCACTTCCTCCAGCACTTGTTGGCTCGTGTTGGGGCCAAAGCCAACCATCAGGCTGCCGAGCGGCCCAAATCAGGGTCCCCGACAAGTCCTGAAACCACCGCGCCGAGCAGGTCTCCGCAGCACCTCCACACGATGCTCGAACTCGAGTTCGCACGATCAAGGGAACGTATGTTCTATTCTGTGGCCAGTGCTACCGAGGAGGTGCCCATGCGCTGGGACCATCTGGCCGACGCGAACCCGACGACGGCCCCGGACGCCGCGTTGTTCGGCGCGGACGCGGTGACCACCCGCACCTTCGACACCCCGGAGTTCCGCGGCGTCACCTTCCACGAGGTGCGGGCGAGATCGATCGTGAACCGGGTGCCGGGGGCCTCGCGCATGCCCTTCGAGTGGACGGTGAACCCGTACCGCGGCTGCACGCACGCGTGCGTCTACTGTTTCGCGCGCAGGACGCACGGCTACCTGGACCTCGACACGGGCCTCGGCTTCGACTCCCAGATCGTGGTCAAGGTCAACGCGCCGGAGCTGCTGCGCCACCACCTCGCCTCGCCGCGCTGGCAGGGGGAGCACATCGCGATGGGCACCAACGTCGACTGCTACCAGCGCGGGGAGGGCCGCTACCGGCTGATGCCCGGCATCGTCGCCGCCCTGCGCGACCACGCCAATCCCTTCTCGATCCTGACCAAGGGCACGCTGATCCTGCGCGACCTCGACCTGCTCGTCCAGGCCTCCCGGGTGACCGAGGTGGGGATCTCCGTCTCGGTGGGCTTCACCGACCGGGAGCTGTGGCGCACGGTGGAGCCGGGCACGCCCGCACCGGAACGCCGCCTGGACGTCGTACGGACCCTCACCGACCACGGCATCGGCTGCGGTGTCCTGATGGCCCCCGTGCTGCCCTTCCTGAGCGACGGACCGGGCCGGCTGCGCGAGACGGTGCGGGCCGTCGCGGCCTCCGGCGCCACCTCGGTGACGCCCTTGGTGCTGCACCTGCGGCCGGGCGCCCGCGAGTGGTTCATGGCCTGGCTGGAGCGTCACCACCCACACCTGGTGCGGCGTTACGAGCGGCTGTACGCGGAGGGCGCGTACGCCCCGAAGTGGTACCAGCGCCGGATCACCGGCCAGGTCCACGACCTGGCCCAGGAGTACGGCATCGGGCCCTCCCGCCCGGGACTGCCGCGCAGGATCCCGGCACCGGAACACCGGGCGCCGGACCGGGACGCGCCTGCGCAGCCCACGCAGCTGACGCTCCTCTGAGCTGGGCGGTTCCCCGCTCCCCCGCGCCGCTGTCTTCACCGTCCGCATCCGAGCGCTTCTCCCCGGCCGATCGGGTCATGTCGCCGCCCGACACGTTGCCCCGCCGCTCCCCGCCGGGACTGATGCGACGGGAGCCGTGATCCGCACGGCCCGGCATCCTCCGTCCCCGCCCCCGGGAGGCACCCGATGAGGATAGGCGCAGCCGTTCTGTGCGCCGTCGTGACGGCCGGCACGCTCATGGCGTCCCCGTCCCTGGCGGGCACCGGAGCCGCCCCGGCGCGCGCCGGGGACCCGGCCGTCACCGCGGGCCCCGCCTGGAAGGGGTGCGGCACCGACGACCACCCGACGCTCCAGTGCGCCTCCCTGGAGGTCCCCCTCGACCACGAGCGCCCCCGCGGGCGACGGATCACGCTCGCCCTGACCCGTGTTCCGCACACCGCGCGGACGTACCAGGGCCCGCTGCTGGTCAACCCGGGCGGGCCGGGCGGCAGCGGCCGGGCGCTGGCCGGGTTCGTCGCCTCCGCGCTGCCGGAGCGGGTGGCGGCCGAGTACGACGTCGTCGGCTTCGACCCGCGGGGTGTCGGCGCGAGCAGACCGGCCCTGAACTGCCGTCCCGGCCACTTCGCACCGGTGCGGCCCGCCCCGTGGCCGGCCACGCCGGCCGCCGAGGCGGCGAACCGGGAGCGTGCCGCGGCCTTCGCTTCAGGGTGCGCGCGCAGGCACGGGGACGTGCTGCCCCACATGGGCACGGTGAGCGCGGCACGGGACATGGACGTGATCCGCCGCGCCCTCGGCGCACGCCGGATCAATTACTTCGGGTACTCCTACGGCACCTACCTGGGCGCCGTGTACGCGAAGCTGCACCCGCACCGCGTGCGGCGGATGGCGCTGGACTCCGTCGTCGACCCCACGCGCGTGTGGTACGACAGCAACCTCCTCCAGGACCGCGCCCTCGGCAGCCGCCACCGGGCGTTCCTGGCCTGGGTCGCGCGGCACGACGAGGTCTACCGGCTCGGCGGCGACCCCGCCGAGGTGGAGGCCGCGTGGTACGGGATGCGCGAGGCGCTCACCGAGCGGCCCGCGGGCGGCACGGTCGGCGCCGGGGAACTGGAGGACGCCTTCCTCCCGGGCGGCTACCACCACGGCCACTGGCCCCGCCTCGCCGAGGTGTTCGCGGCGTACGTGAACGACGGGGACGGCGGACCGCTGGTCGCGGCGTACCGGGACCTCGGTGCCGTCGACGCGGCGGGCGAGAACACCTACAGCGTCTACACCGCGGTGCAGTGCCACGACGCGGCCTGGCCGCGTGACTGGCGCCGCTGGCGCCGCGACAACCGGGCCGTGCACGAGGCGGCCCCGTTCATCACCTGGAACAACGCCTGGTACAACGCGCCGTGCGCGTTCTGGCCGACCGCACCGCTCGAACCCCTGGACGTCTCCAACGACGCGCTGCCCCCGGTGCTGCTCCTGCAGTCGACGCACGACGGGGCCACCCCGTTCCGCGGCGCGGCCACCCTGCACCGGCTGCTGCGCGGCTCCCGCCTGGTGGTGGAGGACGGCGGCGGCAACCACGGCGTCACGCTGCGCGGCAACGCCTGCCTGGACCGGCACCTGGCGGCGTACCTGGCCGACGGCACGGTGCCGCGCGGCACCGGCGGGGCCGACGCGCGGTGCGCACGCCTGCCCGACCCCGAACCGTCGGCTTCGGGGGCGGGCACGAGGGCGGGGACGGGGTCCGGCCCGGGGCCGGAAACCGGAGGCCGCCCCGGCACCCGCCCGCCTGGGGTGCCGCCATGGACGATCACCCGCGCATCCGTGAGATGAACCCGGCCGACTGCCGGCCCGTGGCCGCGATCAGGGTCGCCGGCCGGTGGACCGCGTACGCGGGGCTGATGCCGCAGTCGTACCTCGACGCGCTCGACGTGGAGGCGGACGCCGAGCGGCGCCGGCACCATCTCGCGCACTCACGCGCACGCCGGGGAGGAGGTGGTCGACCTGGTCGCCGAGCGGGACGGCGAGGTCGTCGGCTGGGTGTGCCACGGGCCCTACCGCGCCGACGGCACCGGGAACGAGGACGGA
This sequence comes from Streptomyces sp. CRN 30, assembly GCF_034105845.1. Lineage (NCBI taxonomy): Bacteria > Bacillati > Actinomycetota > Actinomycetes > Kitasatosporales > Streptomycetaceae > Streptomyces > Streptomyces sp. CRN 30. The sequence goes on from NZ_JAVRHI010000033.1 coordinate 41,651, forward strand.
GGGGCAGGGGCCGGCGCCGGTGACGCCGAGGTGTACGCGATCCACGTGGACCCCGGGCACTTCTCCCGGGGTGTGGGGCGCGCTCCTCACCGAGTCGCTGCGCCGGTGCGGCGACGCCGGGTACGGACGGACGCTGCCGTGGGTGCTGAAGGAGAACCTCCCCGCCCGGGGCTTCTACGAGCGCTCGGCTTCTCCCCCGACGGCGCCGAGGAGTCCTTCGAGGTGGCCGGGGTGCCGGTGCCCGAGGCGTTACGCGCGGGCCCTGTGACCTCGTGCTGTGACCTGGCGCTGTGACGTCGCGCCGCACAGCGCCCTACGAGCCGCTCACCGTGCCGCCGGCAGCCGCTTGAGCGCGCCGGCCGCCGCCACGGCCAGCGCCGGGTGCGCCAGCGCCTCGGCGAGGACGCGCCGCGCCCGCGCGTCCCCCAGGTCGCCGAGGCCCTCCACGCAGGCGAGGGCGACCTTGCGGTACGGGTCGTGCGGCCGCAGCCGCCGCTCCAGGGTGGTGATCAGCGCGGGTACGGACTCGGGGGCGCGCAGCGCCACCAGGAGCCGTACGGGGTGCAGGGCGTAGGCGACCCGGAGCTCGTTGGTGGCGAGCGCGGCGGCGGCCCGGGCCGTGCGCGGGTCGCCGAGCCGCGCCAGGGCGTGGGCGGCGGAGGCACAGCGCTGCGGGTCGCGGTGGTTGAGGAGCAGCACGAGCGCCTCGAACGCTCTCGCGTCCCCGGCGACACCGAGCCGGAAGGCGGCCAGCTCCCGCGCCCACAGCGGCTGTCCGGGAGCGGTGAGCACACCGGCCAGCTCGTCGGGGTCCTCGGTCGCCGAGAGCCGGTCGTACGCCGGGGACGCCCCCGCCTCCCGCCGTATGCGCTCCGTGAGTGCTCGCGCCTCATCGCCCATGGCACCGAGCCTAGGGGCGCGCCGCGTCCTCGGGGGCGTACATGACCAAGCCGGCGGTGGTGCGCGGACACGTGCGGCCCCGGCTCACTATCGTGCCCGCATGAACGACGAGATGTTCCTCGGCCACGTCGCCGACCGGCTCGCCGCCCTCCCCGCCGTGCACACCGTCACCCTCGGCGGCTCGCGCGCGCAGGGGACGCACACCCCGGACAGCGACTGGGACCTGGCCGTCTACTACCGGGGCGGTTTCGACCCGGCGGACCTGCGCGCCGTGGGCTGGGACGGCGAGGTCTCCGAGATCGGCGGCTGGGGCGGGGGCGTCTTCAACGGGGGCGCCTGGCTCACGGTCGAGGGCCGGCGCGTCGACGTCCACTACCGCGACCTCGACGTCGTCGAACACGAACTCGCCGAGGCGCGGCGGGGCCGCTTCCACTGGGAGCCGCTGATGTTCCACCTCGCGGGCATCCCCAGCTACCTGGTGGTCGCCGAGCTCGCCGTCAACCGGGTGCTCCGCGGCGACCTGCCCCGCCCCGGGTTCCCGGAGGCGCTGCGCGAGACGGCACCCCCGCAGTGGCGGGGGCGGGCGGTCGCGACGCTCGGGTACGCCGAGGCGGCCCACGTCCGGCGCGGTCAGGTCACCGAGGTCGCGGGCGCGCTGGCCACCGCCGCCGCGCAGACGGCGCACGCGGTGCTGGCGGCGCGCGGTGAATGGGTCACCAACGAGAAAAGGCTCCTGGAGCGGGCGGGCCTGCGGGGCGTCGACGCCCTCGTGGCCGGGCTGCGGCCGGATCCCGAGGTCCTCGCGCGGGTGCTCGCCGAGGCGGGGGAGCTGTTCGCGGCCGCCGTCTGAGCGGAGGTCGGCGCCACCCCTCCGGGGCGACGACCCCACCCCGGAGGGGTGGCGCGCTCGTTACCCGCCGGTTAAGCTCATTCGAGCGAGCCATCCGCTCGCACCTCCTCGCGGCGGCCTGGTGACGCAGCCGCCGCCGGGAACACCTCCCGCTCCACGGGACCGTGGACAGTGGGAGCGCAGTCGGTTCGGTACCCGAGGTACCGCAGTACGACTCGGCTCCGGGACAGGGCCGGTCGGTGACCGCCGCGGCCCGGGCGTGTGCACGCCCGCACCGCGGTCGCAGCCCGCCGCGCCGGGCGCGCCGCCGAGCGGCGCACCCGCTCGCGCTCCCCGTCGTCACCCTCATCCCTGGAGTCCCGCGATGGCCCCTGTCCGCTCCGGCACTTCCCTGTCCCCGTTCCCGACCGTCGCCGTGGTCGGCCTCGGCACCATGGGCACCGGCATCGCCGAGGTCCTGGCCCGGTCCGGCCGCGAGGTCGTCGGCATCGACGTCAGCGCGGCCGCGGCCGCGCGGGCCGTCGCCGCCCTGGAGAGCTCGACCGCCCGCGCCGTGGACCGCGGGCGCATCAGCGCGCAGGAACGCGGCGACGTCCTCGCCCGCTTCCGCACGTTCACCGACCTGCGGGCCGCCGCCGGCGCCGACCTGGTCATCGAGGTCGTCCCCGAGTCGTACGAGGTCAAGCAGCAGGTCTTCCGCGAGCTGGACGCGGTCGTCGGCCCGCAGACCGTGCTCGCGACCGGCACCAACGCCCTCTCCGTGACCCGGCTGGCCGCCGATTCGGCCCGGCCGGAGCGGGTGCTCGGCATGCACTTCTTCAACCCGGCCCCGGCGATGCGGCTCGTCGAGGTCGTCTCGTCCGTGCTGACCGCGCCGGAGGCCGTCGCCGCGGTCACCGACCTCGCCCTGGAACTGGGCAAGGAACCCGTCGCCGTGGGCGACCGGCCCGGCTTCGTCGCGGACGGGCTGCTGTTCGGCTACCTCAACCAGGCCGCCGCGATGTACGAGGCCCGGTACGCCTCCCGGGAGGACATCGACGCGGCGATGCGGCTCGGCTGCGGACTCCCGATGGGCCCCCTCGCCCTGCTGGACCTGATCGGCATCGACACGGCGCGCACGGTGCTGGAGGCCATGTACGCCGCCTCGCACGACCGTCTGCACGCCCCCGCCCCGATCCTCGGGCAGCTCGGCGAGGCGGGTCTGACCGGCCGCAAGGCGGGGCGCGGCTTCTACACGTACGAGGCTCCGGGCAGCGCCGCCGTCGTGCCGGACGCGGACACCCCGCAGGACGGCGCCGTGTCCGCCCTCGGCCGTCCCGTCCGCTCCGTCGGTGTCGCGGGCTCGGGGACGATGGCCTCGGGCATCGCCGAGGTCTTCGCCAAGGCCGGGTACGGTGTCGTGCTCGTCGCGCGCAGCGAGGAGAAGGCGCGGGGCGCCAAGGCCCGGATCGGCAAGTCGCTCTCCCGCTCCGTCGGCAAGGGCAGGACGACCGCGGAGGCGGCGGCCGAGACGCTGGACCGGATCAGCTGCGCCGGCGCGTACGACGCCCTCGCGGAGGTCGACCTCGTCCTGGAGGCCGTCGCCGAGGACCTGGAGGTCAAGCGGCAGCTGTTCGCCGCCCTCGACAAGGTCTGCAGGCCGGGCGCGATCCTCGCCACCACCACCTCCTCGCTGCCCGTCGTGGCCCTCGCCCGGGCCACCACGCGCCCGCAGGACGTGATCGGCATGCACTTCTTCAACCCGGCCCCGGCGATGAAGCTGGTCGAGGTGGTCCGTACGGTCCTGACCGCGGACGAGGTGCACGCCACGGCCCGCGGGCTGTGCTCGGCCGTCCGCAAGCACCCGGTGGACTGCGGGGACCGGGCCGGCTTCATCGTCAACGCACTGCTGTTCCCGTACCTGAACAACGCGGTGAAGATGGTGCAGGAGCACTACGCGTCGCTGGACGACATCGACGTGGCGATGAAGCTGGGCGGCGGCTACCCGATGGGCCCGTTCGAACTGCTGGACGTGGTCGGGCTCGACGTCTCGCTCGCCATCGAGCGGGTGCTGCACCGCGAGTTCCGCGATCCGGGCCTCGCCCCGGCGCCGCTCCTCGAACACCTGGTGGCCGCGGGCTGCCTCGGCCGCAAGACCGGCCGCGGCTTCCGCGAGCATGGCAAGCGCTGAGCGGCCCGTCGACCGGTCCGCAGGCGGCGCCGACTGGGGCGGGCTGCTGGACCCGGCCGGACAGCCCCCGCCCACGGCGGGCGGGGGAACCGGCCGACCTGCACGCTCCTTCGCACACATGCAGTACGTTCGGGGCATGTCCCAGGCCGCGAAGTCCTCACGTACATCAGCCCCGTCCGACGCTCCGGAGAGCGCCGCGGGCGGCCGCGCCGCCGCGCAGCGGCTCAGGATGCGCCGGGAACTGGCGGCCGCGGCCATGGAGCTCTTCGCGACCAAGGGGTACGAGGCGACCACGGTCGACGAGATCGCCGCGGCGGCCGGGGTGGCCCGCCGCACCTTCTTCCGCCACTTCCGCTCCAAGGAGGAGGCGATCTTCCCCGACCACGACGACACCCTGATCCGGGCCGAGGCGGTGCTCAACGCCGCCCCGGCGCACGAGCACCCGCTCGACACCGTGTGCCGCGGCATCAAGGAGGTCATGCGGATGTACGCGGCGCAGCCGGAGATCTCGGTGCAGCGCTACAAGCTCACCCGCGAGGTCCCCACCCTGCGCGAGGCGGAGATCGCCTCGGTGGCCCGCTACGAGCGGCTCTTCACGCGCTACCTGCTGGGCCACTTCGACGAGCACGCGCACGACGACGACGCCAACGACGACCCGCTGCTGGCGGAGGTCGCCGCGTCGGCGGTCGTCACCGCGCACAACCACGTGCTGCGGCGCTGGCTGCGGGCCGGCGGGCAGGGGGACGTGGAGACCCAGCTGGACCACGCCTTCGCGATCGTCCGCAGGACCTTCGGCACCGGCATCGGCGCGGGCCGCACGGCCGCGCCGCAGGCCGCCGCCCCGTCCCCGGCGTCCGTTTCCTCCCAGGGCGAGGTGCTGGTGACGGTGGCCCGGACGGACGCCCCGCTCGACGACATCATGAGGACGATCGAACAGGCGCTGCGGGACCGCTGAGGAAGCACGGGGACGGCCACCTCCGGGTGGCCGTTTTTCATGCCGTGTCGCTCCCGGCACGATCGATCATCGCTCATCTGTCGGGTAAAGAATTCACCTGAGCCCATTATTTGGCACGCAGTGCCTTGTCACCTGACACGGCGTGCCATACGTTGATGTTGTCCGGGCGGCCGGCGTGCACCCCACCACGCCGCACGCCGGCTGTCCCCGTGAGCCGCTCCAGGCGCACGCGCCCGGACGCCTGCGTCACAGGCACCCCTCGCGCCACGAAGCGCCGCCGCTCCACCCTCCGCCGAACCGACGGCATCCCTCACACACCTCGCCGAAGGGCACCACCGTGAAGGACATCCTGGACGCGATCCAGTCGCCGGACGCGACGCCCGCCGACCTCGCCGCCCTGCCGCTCCCCGACTCGTACCGCGCGGTCACCGTGCACAAGGACGAGACGGACATGTTCGCGGGCCTGCCCACCCGCGAGAAGGACCCGCGCAAGTCGCTGCACCTGGACCGGGTCCCCGTCCCCGCACTCGGCCCGGGCGAGGCCCTGGTCGCCGTCATGGCCTCCTCGGTCAACTACAACTCGGTGTGGACCTCGATCTTCGAACCGCTGTCGACCTTCGGCTTCCTGGAGCGCTACGGCCGGCTCAGCGAGCTCACCCGGCGCCACGACCTGCCGTACCACGTCATCGGCTCCGACCTCGCGGGCGTCGTACTGCGCACCGGCCCGGGGGTCAACGCCTGGCACCCCGGTGACGAGGTCGTCGCCCACTGCCTGTCGGTCGAGCTGGAGTCGAGCGACGGCCACAACGACACGATGCTCGACCCGGAGCAGCGCATCTGGGGGTTCGAGACCAACTTCGGCGGCCTGGCGGAGCTCGCACTCGTCAAGTCCAACCAGCTGATGCCCAAGCCGGACCACCTGAGCTGGGAGGAGGCCGCCGCCCCGGGCCTGGTCAACTCCACCGCGTACCGGCAGCTCGTCTCCCGCAACGGCGCCGGGATGAAACAGGGCGACAACGTGCTCATCTGGGGCGCCAGCGGCGGACTGGGCAGTTATGCCACGCAGTTCGCGCTCGCCGGCGGCGCCACCCCGATCTGTGTGGTGAGCAGCGAGCGGAAGGCGGAGATCTGCCGGGCGATGGGCGCCCAGGCGGTCATCGACCGCACCGCCGAGGGCTACCGGTTCTGGACGGACGAGGAGCAGCAGGACCCGCGCGAGTGGAAGCGGTTCGGCAAGCACATCCGCGAGCTGACCGGCGGCGAGGACGTCGACATCGTCTTCGAGCACCCCGGCCGGGAGACCTTCGGGGCCTCCGTGTACGTCACGCGCAAGGGCGGCACGATCGTCACCTGCGCCTCGACCTCCGGCTACCGGCACGAGTACGACAACCGCTACCTGTGGATGTCCCTGAAGCGCATCATCGGCTCGCACTTCGCCAACTACCGTGAGGCGTGGGAGGCCAACCGGCTCGTGGCCAAGGGGAAGATCCACCCGACGCTGTCGAAGGTGTACCCGCTCCACGAGACCGGCCAGGCCGCGCACGACGTGCACCGCAACGCCCACCAGGGCAAGGTCGGCGTCCTGTGCCTCGCCCCCGAGGAGGGCCTCGGGGTCCGCGACGCGGAGAAGCGCGCACGGCACATCGACGGCATCAACCGCTTCCGGAACGTCTGAGGGCATCCATGAGTGAGCAGCGTCAGCGTCAGAAGGACCGGCCGTGGCTCATGCGGACCTATGCCGGGCACTCCACCGCCGAGGCCTCCAACGAGCTGTACCGGCGCAACCTCGCCAAGGGCCAGACCGGCCTGTCGGTGGCGTTCGACCTGCCGACGCAGACCGGTTACGACCCCGACCACGTCCTCGCGCGCGGTGAGGTCGGCCGGGTCGGGGTCCCCGTCTCGCACCTCGGTGACATGCGCCGGCTGTTCCAGGACATCCCGCTGGAGCGGACGAACACCTCGATGACCATCAACGCCACCGCCATGTGGCTGCTGGCGCTCTACCAGGTGGTCGCCGAGGAGCAGGGCGCGGACCTCACCCGGCTCCAGGGCACCACCCAGAACGACATCGTGAAGGAGTACCTGTCGCGGGGCACGCACGTGTTCCCGCCGGGCCCGTCACTCCGGCTGACCACCGACCTGATCGCGTACACGGTCTCCCGCCTCCCGAAGTGGAACCCGATCAACATCTGCAGCTACCACCTGCAGGAGGCGGGCGCCACGCCGGTGCAGGAGATCGCGTACGCGATGTCGACGGCCGTCGCGGTCCTCGACGCCGTCCGCGACTCGGGCCAGGTGCCCGCGGAGCGCATGGGCGAGGTGGTCGGCCGGATCTCCTTCTTCGTGAACGCGGGCGTCCGGTTCATCGAGGAGATGTGCAAGATGCGGGCGTTCGGCCGGATCTGGGACCGCGTCACGCGCGAGCGGTACGGCATCGAGGACCCCCGGCAGCGGCGGTTCCGGTACGGCGTCCAGGTCAACTCGCTCGGGCTGACCGAGGCGCAGCCGGAGAACAACGTCCAGCGGATCGTGCTGGAGATGCTCGCGGTGACCCTCTCCAAGGACGCACGCGCGCGTGCCGTGCAGTTGCCCGCCTGGAACGAGGCGCTGGGCCTGCCCCGCCCCTGGGACCAGCAGTGGTCCTTGCGCATCCAGCAGGTCCTCGCCCACGAGAGCGATCTGCTGGAGTACGAGGACGTGTTCGACGGCTCGCACGTGGTCGAGGCGAAGGTCGCCGGACTGGTCGGGGCCGCGTGGGAGGAGATCGACCGCATCCAGCGGATGGGCGGTGCGCTGGCCGCCGTGGAGTCGGGCTACCTGAAGTCGCGGCTGGTCGCCTCGCACGCCGAGCGCCGGGCCCGGATCGAGTCCGGCGCGGAGAAGATCGTCGGCGTCAACATCCACGAGTCGACCGAGCCGAACCCGCTCACCGCCGACCTGGACGCCGCGATCCAGACGGTCGACCCGGCGGTCGAGGCCCGGGTGGTGGAGGCGCTGCGCGACTGGCGGGACACCCGCGACGAGTCGCGCCCGCGCCACGCGCTGGAGCGGCTGAAGGAGGTGGCACGCGGCACCGGCGACCTCATGGGGCCCACCCTGGAGTGCGCCCGCGCCGGGGTGACGACCGGCGAGTGGGCCGGCGCCCTGCGCGAGGTGTTCGGCGAGTACCGGGCGCCGACGGGGGTGTCGTCCGCGCCGGTCGCGGTGACCGCCGCCGAGGGCACCGCGCTGGCCGGGGTGCGCCTCCGGGTGGGCCTGACCGCCCGCGACCTGGGCGTGGGCAAGCTGCGCTTCCTGGTCGGCAAGCCGGGCCTGGACGGGCACTCCAACGGCGCCGAGCAGATCGCCGTGCGGGCCCGCGACGCCGGGTTCGAGGTGGTCTACCAGGGCATCCGGCTGACGCCCGAGCAGATCGTGGACGCGGCCCTCGCCGAGGACGTGCACGCGGTGGGCCTGTCGATCCTGTCCGGTTCGCACGCACGGCTGGTGCCGGACGTGCTGGAGCGGCTGCGCACGGCCGGCGCCGCCGACATCCCGGTGATCGCCGGCGGCATCATCCCGAACGGCGACGCCGAGCGGCTGAGGGCCGCCGGGGTGGCCGCCGTCTTCACCCCGAAGGACTTCGACATCACCGGAATCATCGGCCGTATCGTCGACGAGATCCGGAAGGCGAACAAGCTCGACCCCCTGGAGGTCACCGCATGACCAGTCCCGCACCGCAGGTCAACCGGCTCCGCCCGCGCCGCTCGTGCCTGGCCGTCCCGGGCTCGAACCCCCGCTTCCTGGAGAAGGCGCAGGGCCTCCCCGCCGACCAGGTCTTCCTGGACCTGGAGGACGCCTGCGCCCCGCTCGCCAAGCCGGAGGCGCGGCACACGATCGTGAAGTTCCTCAACGAGGGCGACTGGACGGGCAAGACCCGGGTGGTGCGCGTCAACGACTGGACGACCCAGTGGACGTACCGCGACGTCGTCACGGTCGTCGAGGGCGCCGGGCAGAACCTGGACTGCATCATGCTGCCGAAGGTCCAGGACGCGCAGCAGATCGTCGCGCTGGACCTGCTGCTCACGCAGATCGAGAGGACGATGGGGTTCGAGGTCGGCCGGATCGGCATCGAGGCGCAGATCGAGAACGCGCGGGGCCTGAACAACGTCAACGAGATCGCCGAGGCCTCCCCGCGCGTGGAGACCATCGTCTTCGGCCCGGCCGACTTCATGGCCTCCATCAACATGAAGACCCTGGTCGTGGGCGAGCAGCCGCCCGGCTACCCGGCGGACGCCTACCACTACATCCTGATGAAGATCCTGATGGCGGCCCGCGCCAACGACCTCCAGGCGATCGACGGCCCCTACCTGCAGATCAAGAACGTGGACGGGTTCCGCGAGGTCGCGCAGCGCGCCGCGGCCCTCGGCTTCGACGGGAAGTGGGTGCTGCACCCGGGCCAGGTCGAGGCGGCCAACGAGGTGTTCTCGCCCTCCCAGGAGGACTACGACCACGCCGAGCTGATCCTGGACGCGTACGAGTACCACACGTCCGAGGCGGGCGGGAAGAAGGGCTCCGCGATGCTCGGCGACGAGATGATCGACGAGGCCAGCCGGAAGATGGCGCTGGTCGTCGCGGGCAAGGGCCGCGCCGCCGGCATGGAGCGCACCTCGACGTTCGACGTCCCGGAGGCCTGAGGCGCATGCAGTTCGGACGCACCTACGAGGAGTTCGAGGTCGGGGCCGTCTACAAGCACTGGCCGGGCAAGACGGTCACGGAGTACGACGACCACCTCTTCTGCCTCCTCACCATGAACCACCACCCGCTGCACCTGGACGCCAACTACGCCGAGCGCACCACCGACTTCGGGAAGAACGTGGTGGTCGGCAACTACGTCTACTCGCTGCTGCTCGGCATGTCCGTCCCGGACGTCTCCGGCAAGGCGATCGCCAACCTGGAGGTCGAGTCGCTGAAGCACGTGGCGCCCACCTTCCACGGTGACACGGTCTACGGCGAGACGACCGTACTCGACAAGTGGCCGTCGAAGTCGAAGGGCGACCGCGGGATCGTGCACGTGGAGACGAGGGGCTACACACAGGACGGCACGCTGGTCTGCGTGTTCCGCCGCAAGGTGATGGTGCCGACCGGGACGTACATCGAGGAGCGTGGCGGCGAGCAGCCGGGCCGCCCGGAACTGAAGCGGCAGGAGAGGTAGTCATGGCCCGACTCGCCCAGACCCACGGGCTCACGGACGTGCAGCAGGAGATCGTGTCCACCGTCCGGGACTTCGTGGACAAGGAGATCCTCCCCGTCGCGACCGCGCTGGAGCACCGCGACGAGTATCCGCAGGAGATCGTCGACGGGCTCAAGGAACTGGGCCTGTTCGGGCTGATGGTTCCCGAGGAGTACGGCGGCCTGGGCGAGTCCCTGCTCACGTACGCGCTGTGCGTGGAGGAGATCGCCCGCGGCTGGATGTCCGTGTCCGGCATCGTCAACACCCACTTCATCGTGGCGTACATGCTCAAGCAGCACGGCACGCGGGAGCAGAAGGAGCACTTCCTGCCGCGGATGGCGACCGGTGAGGTGCGGGGCGCCTTCTCGATGTCGGAGCCGGCGCTGGGCTCGGACGTGTCCGCGATCACGTCGAAGGCGGTGCGGGACGGCGACGCGTACGTGCTGGACGGGCAGAAGATGTGGCTGACCAACGGGGGAACGTCCACCCTCGTCGCCGTCCTGGTCCGCAGTGACGAAGGACACCCGCAGGGCACGCCCGCCCACCGGTCGATGACGACGTTCCTGGTCGAGAAGGAGCCCGGCTTCGGGGAGGTCCGGCCCGGGCTCACCGTCCCCGGGAAGATCGACAAGATGGGTTACAAGGGCGTCGACACCACCGAGCTCATCATGCACGCCCTTCGCATACCGGCCGATCGGGTGCTCGGCGGGACCACCGGCCGAGGGTTTTACCAAATGATGGACGGTGTGGAGGTCGGCCGGGTCAACGTGGCCGCGCGCGGCTGCGGAGTGGCCCAGCGCGCGTTCGAGCTCGGCGTCCGCTACGCCCAGCAGCGGCACACCTTCGGCAAGCCGATCGCCCAGCACCAGGCCATCCAGTTCAAGCTGGCGGAGATGGCCACCAAGGTGGAGGCCGCCCACGCGATGATGGTGAACGCGGCCCGCAAAAAGGACTCCGGGGAGCGAAACGACCTGGAAGCCGGGATGGCGAAGTACCTCGCCGCCGAGTACTGCAAGGAGGTCGTGGAGGACTCCTTCCGGATCCACGGCGGCTACGGCTTCTCCAAGGAGTACGAGATCGAGCGCCTCTACCGGGAGGCGCCGATGCTGCTGATCGGTGAGGGTACCGCCGAGATCCAGAAAATGATCATCGGGCGGCGACTGCTCGAGGAGTACCACTTCGAGGGATAGATGTCGCTTTCGTGCCGGTATAGGGGTGTTTTCTTCGAGAAGAAGATCACACCCCGTCAACCCCCTCGGGACGCCGACTCGGCTTCCTGGCTTGCCCAGTTGTGGCCCGCGCCCGGTACGATCCGATAGAAAGCCGCCGTCCCCCGTTCATGCGCGGCATCATCCGCTACGAAGGTCATCCATGCCCCACAGCCAAACCTCTGCACCTCGCGACAGCCAGGCCGGCGTACGCCTTGCGCGCGGAGCATCGCCGTGGCTTCTCCCGACCGTCGCCACCGCAGCCCTCAGCCTCGCCCGTGCGCGCCGCTCCGGCGTCGCCAAGGCCGTGGCCGTGCCCGCCACCGCGCTCGCGGCGGGCATGCTGTGGTTCTTCCGCGACCCCGAGCGCGAGATCGCCCAGGGCCGGGTCATCTCCCCCGCCGACGGTGTGGTGCAGAGCATCATGCCGTGGAAGGACGGCCGCACCCGCGTCGCCATCTTCATGAGCCCGCTCAACGTCCACGTGAACCGTGCGCCGCTCTCCGGCACGGTCACCTCGGTCGAGCACATCCCCGGTGGGTTCGTTCCGGCTTTCAACAAGGAGAGCGAGAACAACGAGCGCGTCGTCTGGCACTTCGACACCGAGCTCGGTGACATCGAGATGGTCCAGATCGCCGGCGCCGTCGCTCGTCGTATCGTTCCTTATGTGCCGCAGGGCACGAAGGTGGAGCAGGGAGACCGGATCGGCCTGATCCGCTTCGGCAGCCGCGTCGACATCTACCTTCCGGAGGGTGTCGAGGTGGCCGTGGAGGTCGGTCAGAAGACCGTGGCTGGGGTGACTCGCATTGACCGTGATTGATCCTGATACCAAGCCGGGCTGGGCGCCCGATGCGGTCGAGGACGACGAAGAGGAGGAGATGCCGCTCTCCCTCCGTCTGTCGATAGCGGACACCCTCACGCTCGGCAACGCCACGTGCGGCTTCATGGCGGTGTACTTCACCACCACCGGCATCCTGATCCCGCACCTGACCGGAAGCCAGGAGACCGGCATGGCCCGCCACAGCGCGGCCACGGCGGTCATCCTGATGCTCTGCGCGGCGGTCTTCGACCTCTTCGACGGCCTGGTGGCGCGCAAGCTGCGCTCCTCGCCGATGGGCGCCGAGCTCGACAACCTCTCCGACCTGATCAGCTTCGGCCTGGCCCCGGCGTACTTCGTGCTGGTGTACGGCATGGTCGCGGACGACGCGCACCAGCGGGTCGCGGCGGTCGGGGCGATCGTGGTGCTGCTGGCGGTGGTGCTGCGGCTCGCGCGGTTCAGTTGCGTGACGGTGAAGGACGGCACCTTCCAGGGCATGCCGTCACCGTTCGGCGCGCTCACGGTCGTCTCGATCGTGCTCCTGGAGCTGCCCTTCGTGGCGACGCTGCTGGCGATCATCGGCACGGCGTGGCTGATGGTGAGCCGGGTCGAGTACCCGAAGCCGCGGGGTCCGCTCGCCGTGGCGATGCTCTCCTGGATCGTCATGTCCATGGGGCTCCTGGCGGCCTGGGCCTTCGACGCCCCCGGCGGCCAGCTGCTGCTCCAGACCGGTTGTGCCCTCCAGCTCGTCCTGGGCGCGGTGATTCCGCTCTTCGCCACGGCCCGACGGGTGAACAACTTCCGCGACAACCGGCGTGAGGCGCGCGCGGCGCAGACGCCGTAACGGGGACGGGAACGCAGGACGACGGGTGTGGGCCCGAGCCGGACGGCTCGGG